>DATGGJ010000061.1:0-3510 GCA_035308585.1 Terriglobales bacterium | reverse complement strand
CTTGAGCTCGTCGAAAAATTGCCGCGCCTGCTCCACGGTGAGGGCGCAGACCTGGCAGATGTCCTTGCCTGCGATCTTTACCTGGCGCGCTTCCGGACGCAGGCGGGTGCCGTCGCAGGTGGAGCATCGCGAATAGCCGCGATAGCGGCTGAGAAATACGCGCACGTGCAGCTTGTACTTCTTGCGTTCCAGGTGGGCGAAAAAGCCGCGAATGCCGGGATAGCGGCCTTCGCCGTCAACGATCACCTGCTGCTGCTCAAGGTCAAGTTCCGCCCAGGGCACGTCCATAGGGATGCCGCGCTGCTTGGCAAAACGCTTGAGTTCGGCCTGCAGAGGGCGGTACTTGGGCTTGGTCCAGGGCTCGATAGGCCCTTCGGCGATGGTGCGGGTTTTGTCGGGAATGACCAGGTCGAGGTCGAAATCAATGGTGTTGCCGAAGCCCTGGCAGCGCGGGCAGGCGCCGTAGGGATTGTTAAAAGAGAACAGGCGCGGCTCGGGCTCCTGCAGGCGCAGGTTGCAGCGCTTGCACTCGAAGCGCTGGGCAAAGCGGAGGGTCTGCGCTGACTCTGGCTCGCGGGGAGCGGTTTGGAAAATCACTTCGCCGGCTTCGCGATAGCCGGTTTCGACCGCGTCCACCACGCGGGCGCGGGAATCTGAGTCCAGGGCAATGCGGTCCACCAGCATGAAGACGGGCTTGGAGAAGTCAATATCCAGCAGCGATTCGGGAGTGGAGAACTCGAACAGCTGGCCGTCCTGGAAAAGGCGGTTGAAGCCGCGCTTGCGCAATTCGAATAGCCGCTGCTTGACCAGATCCGTGGCCACGCTGTCGGTGCGTGGCCGGGATGCCCGCGAGGCAGCCGGCGGGACGCTACTTCCCCCGCCAGCGCTGCTTTTCTTACCGCGCCGCTTTTTCTCAGGGGTAGAGGCGGGCACGTGCCCGGGTTGCAGCGGGAACAGGACGTTGAGCCGCGTGCCTGCGCCCAGGGTGAGAATGGAATCCGCCACTTCATCCACCGTGTCTTTCTTCACTTCGGCGCCGCATTGCAGGCAGTAGGTGCGGCCCACGCGGGCATAAAGCAGGCGCAGGTAGTCGTAAATTTCGGTGGCGGTGGCCACGGTGGAGCGCGGGTTGCGGGTGGTGTTTTTCTGGCGGATGGCCACCGCGGGGGCGATGCCGTCAATCACGTCGGCGTCGGGCTTCTCGATGCGCTCCAGGAACTGGCGGGCGTAGGCGGAAAGCGACTCCACGTAGCGGCGCTGGCCCTCGGCGTAGATGGTGTCGAACACCAGCGACGATTTGCCCGAACCGGAGACACCCGTGACCACGGTCAGGGTATTGTGCGGGATCTCAAAATCAATGTTCTTGAGATTGTGGACCCGGGCGCCGCGAACAATGATGCTGTCGTTTGACATCGGCAGGACTGTACTCGACCCAGCGGCGCTCCGACACTGCGGCCTCCCCACTACTGGCTTCGGGAGCACTGCGGAATCTTTTGATTATAAATGGTCGAACAAGGCGGGCTCAATCGCTCTAAGTCGTAGCGCCCCACCGTGGGCTACGGGCCGGAACTACGTCGCGGGCGAGGGCGCCCGCGCCACAAGTTGTGTGCAGGGCGGGCAAAGCCCCGCCTACACTATTCGTGCGAAAACACATTCCGCAGGGTTAGACTCTTTGAGTTTCTTCTTCTTCCACTCGCTGATCGTGCTTGCGCGCATAGATAAACCCGGCGCCGATCAGGATGGACATCATGCCCACGGGGGGGACCAGGAGCACAACCACGGCCCTGCTGAGCGCCTTCTGGCTCTTGGGGTCGGCGCCCAGGGCGGAGGTGTAGCACATGGCGCAGCCCTGGGCGAAGGCGGGCGCGCCCCAGAGCAGGAGAGCGAATCCGAGAATGGCCAGGCGCAGCTTCATTTCACACCCAGGCTCAAAATGCGGAAGGCATCGGCAAAGAATACAAACATCAGCGTCAGGCAGACCACCAGGGCCACCATCAGCACCCACTTCATGCGCGCGATCTCGAACTTCAGGTGCATGAAGTAGAAGATGATCATCGCCGACTTGATTACCGACAGCCCCATCAGCACTTCCAGCATGCGCACCGGGGCGAACACCTGGTTGTAGGTGAGCACCACCTCGATGGCGGTCAGAATCAGCAGGGCCACCCACACGAAATAGTACGGAGTCCTGCTTTCCTCGTGGACTGCAACACCCGGTTTCAGGGCCACGTCATGCATAGTCGTTTCGGCTCCGCTCAGCAGAGTGCGTTACAACACCTTGGTGGACATCAGGTAGACCAGGGGGAAGATGAACATCCACACCAGGTCCACGAAGTGCCAGTACAGTCCGGCAATCTCCACGTCGTGCGCGTCGTAAACTTTCGGTTTCAGGAACAAAATAACGGCAGAAATCGCCGCCACCAGCAGCAGCACGTGAATGCCGATGTGGAAGACGTTGGTGGCCGGCGTCAGCAGCCATCCCAGCAGCCAGATGCCCAGCAGGATGGGTATCCACTTCTTGCGCAGCGCCACCACGCCCAGGTAGCACACGCCGATGGTGACGTGCAGCATGTGCATTCCGGTCAGGGTGAAGAAGGTGCCGCCGAATTGGGGAACATTTTTTGCCCAGGGATTGCTGAAGGGCCGCAGGCCTTCGGCGATCAGCCCGCTCCACTCCTTGGCGTGCAGCACCACAAACAGCGCGCCGAAGAACATGGTGGCCAGCAGCCACTTCACCGTTGCCTTGTGGTCGCCTTTCTTGGAAGCGAGCACGCCCAAAACCATGGTCAGCGAGCTGGAGAGCAGGCAGACGGTCATGATGGTGGCGTTGACAATGCTGGCCTTGCCGAAGGGCGTGGGCCAGTTGGGGGTGGAGATGCGGCCGTAGGAATAGGCGAACAGCAGCGCGCCGAAGGTCAGGGAATCGGAAAGCAGGAACAGCCACATTCCGATTTTTTTGGAATAGGTGCCGAACAGCGACGGCTCATAAGCTCCCGCTACGCTGTGTTGCACCGCAACATCGGCCATGGTGCCAGCCTCCTCGTGCTAATGCGCAATTTCCAGCAAGGCGAATATGTACAGCCACAGCAAAGCCATGAAATGCCAGTACCAGGCGGTCACGTCTATGACAATGTGGCGGTTCTCCGGCGGGCGCTTCATCCAGAACGTCACCGAGGCATAGAGCAGCGCCACAACTCCGCCCAGCAGGTGCAGAGCGTGCATCCCCGTCAGCAGATAAAAGAAGGAGCTGCTGGGGTTGCCGGAGAGAAAAAATCCGCGGGCTTCCATCTGCCGCCAGGCGAGCACCTGCCCGACCAGGAAGGCAAGCCCCAGAACCACGGTCAAGCCCAGCCAGGGAAAGCCAGTGGTTTCATCATCGGCGATGCCGGGCATGGCGGTGACGGGCGCTATCACGGCCAGCCGCGCCGCCTGCCGGCGGGCGAATTCCATGGTCACGCTGCTGACCAGCAGAAAGCAGGTGTTGATCACCAGCAGCAGCACGGGCAGGCG
>DATGGJ010000060.1:0-1947 GCA_035308585.1 Terriglobales bacterium | reverse complement strand
AATATTTTGCCCGCGCCGAAGCCCGTGAACTCAACCCCGCCGGCCTGCGCGAATTCGCCCAAACGCTCTCCGCTCACATCCGCAAAGAAGAACGCGAACTGTTCGAAGTCTGCCAGCTGCTGTTCCCCCCGCAAAAACTCGTTTCCGTGGGCGCCGCCCTCGACGCCGCCCTTAAACGCGCAACCTAAGCCCATATCTTTCTCGATGTCATCCTGAGCGTAGGCGGCCGATTCGCTTGCGAATCCGCCGCCGAAGCCGAAGGACCCTGTGCCATCCCGGATAACCGCCGCGGCCCGAGGGAATTCTCCTGTTGCTTGCTTTTCACCTTTCCCCCGTTTCCAGCACCACAACATTGTCGGGCGCGGCCTTGTCGTATGCCGGCAGCCGCAGCAGTGTTCCTGCCTCGCTCTCGCTCACCGCGATCGGCGCGCCCGTCTGCATCAGGTAGGCGCGCGTCACCCGCGGCTGCAGCCGCGGCAGCAGCAGCGCCGGGTCCTGCCAGTCCAGCAGGTGCACAAAAATCCGATTCCCTTTCTGCGTGGTCACGCCCCAGCTGCGCGGGCCAACCGGCCCTTGGCGGGTGCCATAAACGCTGTCGCCATATTTGGCCAGCCACGCCCCCATCTCTCTCAGCCGCTCCACCGCTTCCGGCTGAATTTTGCCCGTGGGCAAGGGCCCCACGTTGAGCAGCAGGTTGGCATTACGTCCGGCCGCGCCCACCAGGTAGCGAATCATTTGCGTGCTGGTTTTCCAATGATGGTCGCCGCGCGTGTAGCCCCAGGAATCGTTCACCGTGTCGCAGGTTTCCAGCGGCAGCTTGCTGATCACCGGGTTCTTGTCCCAATCGGCACTGGTCTGTCCCGGCAGGTCGCGCTCGAACATCTGGAAGTCCTCGCCCGGAAACGGCGCCCGATGGTGGTTATTGCCGATGAGCGCCTGCGGTTGCAGCTTGTGAATCAGCGCGTAGGTGCGCTCCAGTTGCCAGTCCGCCTGGGGCTTGTCCCACCAGCCGTCAAACCAGATGCCGCCGATGGGGCCGTAGTTGGTGAGCAACTCGGTGAGCTGCGCGTTCATGAAGTCGAGGTAGCGCTGCCAGTTCCCGCCTGGCGGCCGTCCCGCGCTCTGCCCGGTTCCACCCAGGGGGTAGTAATCCGGGTTATGCCAGTCCAGTTGCGAATAGTAGAAGAACAGCTTGATGCCCTGCTTGTGGCACTCGCGCGCCAGTTCGGCCAGCGGATCGTGTTTCCAGGGCGTGCGGTCCACCACGTTCCACGTTGTCTGTTTGGTGGCGAACATGGCGAAGCCGTCGTGATGTTTGCTGGTGATGGTGATGTACTTCGCGCCCGCCGCCTTGGCGATGGCCACCCATTCGGCGGCATTGAAGTCCACGGGATTGAACTGCTGCGGCAGGGTTTCGTAATCCTCAATGGACATATGGCGGTTGTTCATCACCCACTCGCCATCGCCCAGCACGCTGTAAACGCCCCAGTGGATGAACATGCCGAACTTGGCGTCGCGAAACCATTTCTGCTGCGGCGTGTCTCCAGAATTCGTCTGAGCCGGCGCCGGCGGCACGCACAACATAACCGCTGCGGCCACAAGGATCATCGGCAGAAATTTGGGCGTTCTCATTGTGGATAGGACGATACACCCATGCCTTTGCCGCCGGCAAAATTTTGTGGCGCGGGCGCCCCGCCCGCGAAACTTTCTTGAAACGTGCGAAAACTTGGACTTTGAAACCTGGCTTTTCTCCCTGTTTGCGTGGCAGGTTTTGGTTTTGATCTTTTGTGGCGAGGTGGATTTGTTTTTGATTTTTGGAGCGCGGACCGATAACGGGCGCCCCACTCAAGCCCGCTTTTGGCTTGAGTGGGAGTACAACCCACTTTCACCGCACATTAGACCGGTACACCCAATTCGCCCGCGCTGGAGGTTGGGCCGCCATCGCAC
>DATGGJ010000059.1:0-6389 GCA_035308585.1 Terriglobales bacterium | reverse complement strand
ACACTTTGTTCTCTCACCTGATATGAAGATCTGCGTACTCGGACTGGAAGGCGCCGCTCCGGAAATGTTGTTCACCGATGAGCGGCTGGCAAATCTTCGCCGCCTCATGGAGCTGGGCGCCTATGGCAAACTGCAGAGCGTGGTGCCGCCGGGCGCCGTGCCGGGGTGGGCTTCCCTGACCTCCAGCCAGGATCCCGGTTCCCTTGGGATTTACGGCCTCCGCAACCGCGCCGAATACTCGTATTCCGCCTCCGCCCTTGCCACCCCTCCTGTTATTCACGGCTCCGCCCTGTGGGACGAGGTGGCAGCGGCAAACAAAAAGTCTATTGTCTGTGCCGTGCCCCCTAACTTTCCGCCTCGGCCCGTCAACGGGCTCAGCCTTGGCTGCTTTCTCGCGTCTGATTCCTCAGCCGGGGAGTTCACATCGCCCGCGTCCCTCCAGGACGAGATTCGCCAGGTGGTGGGCGAGTATGCCGCGGACATAAGAAATCCCGCCGCCAGTAAGGACGAACTGCGCGACCAGATTTTCGAGATGAGCCGCAAGCAGTGGGAACTGGTTCGCTGGCTGCTGCGCCAACAGGAGTGGGATTACTTTCACTTTGTGGATATCGGGTTGGACCGTGTGCAGCGGGCTTTCTGGGAGTACTTTGACCGGCAGCACCCGCGCTACCAGCCCGACAGTCCCTGCCAGAATGCGATTCCCGACTACTGCCTCTGGCTCGATGAACAAATTGGCAGTGTGTTGGAACTCCTCGATGCCGAAACCGCGCTGCTGCTGGCTTCACCCAGCGGCATGCAACGGCTGGATGGTGGCTTCGCCATCAACCAGTGGCTTCTGCAGGAAGGCCTGCTGGTTTTGAACCAGCCGCCGGGCCCGGGCATTACTCCCTTTAAACAGCTCAACGTCAACTGGTCCAAGACCCGCGCCTGGAGTGACGATGGCCCGGTCGCCTTCATCTACTTGAATGTTCAGGGCCGGGAACCGCAGGGCACAGTTCCCACCGCAGATTACGAAGCTTTTCGCGACCAACTCAGGAGCAGATTGGAATTGCTCCGCGACCCCGGCGGCCGCCCGTTGCACCCCCTCATCTTCAAGCCCAACCAGATCTACCGACAAACCCGCAACATCGCCCCCGACCTGATCGTGCAGTTGGAGGAAGGGCACTGCTCGGCGGTAGGAAGTATTGGCCATCCTGATGTTCACGTCCGGCAAATGTCCGAAGGATGCAATCCCTGTACACCGGGCATGTTCGTGCTGGTCGCACCCAACTCTCCGCTTAGCGGAGAAATGGAGGGCGCGCACCTGCTGGATATGGCGCCCACGCTTCTTGATCTGGCGGGCTACAAAATCCCGGACTCCATGCAAGGCCGCTCGCTGGTGGCGGGAATGGACAAGAAGCGCGACGGCACCGGTCCTGATGACGAACAGCTCATCCTCGATCGCCTGGCCGGGTTGGGCTATGTTTAGTCTCCGCCGGGCGAGTGCGAGTTCATGAGCGACAGAAGCTCACTTTAGCGGTGCGCCAACTCGCCTTTCCTCAGCGTCGCGCTGGACCGCGCCGTGCACTCTCTCCCTTCCGCCGGCTCAAAATTCGCCAGCCGCGCGTCAACCTGGTTCAGGTAGCGGCCGGTTTTCGTGCGGCCGTAGGAATACGCCCCCGGACAGTAATAGAGAGCGGTATTCAGGTCCACCCATACCTTGACCTGGGCGTTGGCTCCCGACGGCAGGGCTGCACTTCGCGCCGGCGTCGTCAGGTGCAGGACGGCTGCAAGCTGTGGAAATTGGCGAACCACCATCTCGCTGTTGATCCCGAAACAGCCCACGATGGCCGTGCACAGGATCACAATCGCCACCGCCGCGTCGCCTAATGTGGACCCTCCCGGCCGCTTGCCTCGCGGTCTTTCAGGTGTTTCCTGCTCTACCCCCGCTTGCGGCCGCTGGTCGGAAGCCGGAAGCCCAAAAGTGAAGTCGGACATTGCGGATGTCTCAGCGCTCGAATCTGTGTGCAAGTCTTTCTTAGTCATGATTGCGTCCTTGAGCTCAGCTCAGCTTGCTGCCGATTTCGCTGAACACATTGTTGGAGTTCTCGCCTATCAGCCTCACCGTCATTACTGTGATGGTCAGCACCACAGCTAACATCACGGCGTACTCGGCTACATCCTGGGCGGTATCGTCGGACCACAAGCGGCGCAGCAGTTGAGTCATTGTCATTCCCTTGGAGTTAGTATCGGGGATACCCTGCAAAATGCAGTTGGCCTGCCACGGCTCACCACTTGCAAGTGCGCAGCAACAATTGGACTTACCCCTGCCGCCGCCGCCCACGCAAGTTGCCAGGTGAAATAATTTGCACTCGCAGGCAGGGCGGTTCTCTTGCGGAAAAGGCTGGATTACTTTGGTAATGCGCTTTGATAAAGCTTGATGCGAATGACGCTGAAGTCCCGCTCGCTAGCTTTGACGTAATGCCCGCCGAATGCGGCATCCATGCGCCGGGTGAAAACGTCAGGGCCCCAATTCTGCACCAGCCAGAGCCGCGGGTGGTGCTCCGGCAGTTGCGGAAGCAGGGCGAAATCAGGTTGCGTTCCCTTCAGCAGGCGCGCGTCAGCGCGCTGAGGAAACACCACTACCGGAGCCGGATATTGCGGCCAGCGCTGGCGGTAGTATTCATAGGCCAGACGCCCCAGGGGATGATAGAAAAGCACCGCGTCGCCAGGCTGCGCCTGCGCCAGCAGGTAATGCACCGCTCCGCGCCAATCCTGCTCCGGCGGGTCAAAACCGGTGCGGTAGTAAGCGCCAACTCCACGCAATGAGAGCGCCACCATTCCCAGCAGCAGCGCCGCCATCAGCCATCGGGGACGAATCACGCTCAGCCCCACCGCCACCAGCAGGACAAATGCGGGCAGGCAGAAAATCAGGTATCGGCTTACGAACATCGGCTTCAGCAGCGAGACGGCCACCGTCATGGCCACCGGCAGCACCAGCCACATCCAGACGAAAGCACTACCCCAAACCTCCGGTGTCCCCGCCCGGCGCATCATCTTGGCCAGCGCCAGCAGGAGAAGGGTCGCGCACAGCAGCAGCAAGACCAGGCCCCCTCGCCCGCTCAGCAAGGTCGCTAAATCATATAGATCCCGCCACATGGTCGGCTTTACCCACCCCACTTGGCCGCGGTTCTTCGTGGCCACGAACAGAAGCGCGGGAACAGCCAGACACACAATTATGCCGCTGCTGACCAGAAAACTCCTCCAGGGGAAACCTCGTTTGCGCAGCAGCGCCGCCAGCCAGAACACCGGCAGCATCAGCCCGGCGAAAAAATGCGCGTACATGCCGAGCACCAGCGCGATCACCAGCCCTGCCCAGTTGCCTTTTTTCCGCGGCGCGTCCATGCCCCTCACGAAAAACCAGCAGGCCAGCACCACCAAAAACGCAAACAGGCTGTATCCGCGCGCTTCCTGCGCGTAGCGCACATCAAAGACATTCACCGCCAGCAGCAGTGCCGCAATCAGTCCTGTGCTTTCCGAGAACAACCTGCGCCCCAGCAGGTAAACAAAAGGAATGGCGGCCACAGCCGGCATCACCGAAAGCAGGCGGATCGCAAATTCTCCCTGCCCCAGGTGCATCCAGCCGCGCAGCAGGGTGTAATAGAGCCCTTCATTCAGTTCCCAGCTCATCACGACGTTGCGAAATCCGGCCGGGTCCAGCCGGGCGATGGAGACGCTGACAATCTCATCCAGCCAGAAGCTCTTCTTGCCCAGGTAAAGCAGGCGCAGCACCGCCCCCAGCACCGTGATCCCGCCGATCACCGCAAGGCGCACCCGCGGCGCCAACCGGCTCTCGCCGGAAGGCACTTGGAATGCGGGTTTCAGCTGGATACTGGACTCCGCCATTGCAGCTTGCGTTTCAGGATACACCGCGGACAGCAGAAAACGTTGTGGCGCGGGCGTCCCGCCCGCAAACGCTAACCTGACGCCACGGAGCAGGCTTGTCCTGAAGCGCAACCAGCGGAACTGGCTTGCACCGTGGCCCAAAGCAACCACCCTCAGTGGCCGTTTGCGCTTCCCTCGGACTTCAGCATGCGGTTAAAAAATTCCGCCGTCGCCTTGTACCCCGCCACCCAGTTCCGCCACAGCAGCATGTCGTGGGCCTCGTCAGGAAACACCAGTTGTTCGAAGCGCACATGATTGGCCCGCAGGCGCTGTGCCAGGTCCACCGTCTGGCTGAAGGGCACATCCGGATCATCATCCCCTTGAATAAGCAGCACCGGCGACCGCCACTCCTGCACTGAGGCATCGGGCGAGGATTCCCACGCCAGCTTTCTTGCCTGCTCCCGGTCGGGCGCATCTTTGAAACCTGCAGCGCTGGAGAGGAATGCTGACCAGTCATGCACGCCGGCAAAATCCACACCCGCGGCAAAAATATCGGAGTTGCGCGCCAGCCCCATGGCCGTGAGCAGGCCGCCGTACGACCCGCCCCATAGCCCGATGCGGTTCCGGTTCACGATGGGCAAGCTCTGCAGGTAATGCGCCGCGGCCACGATGTCCTGGTATTCCGCCGCACCTTTTGGTCCGCAATGGGCCGCCTCGCGAAACGCCCGCCCATACATGATGCCCATGCGGTAATTCACCGAGAGCACCACGTAGCCCAGGCTGGCGAGATATTGGTTCTCCGCATACGCGTTGTGGTAATAGCCCATGTAATGGAAGCCCAGCATCATTTGCCGAATGGGCCCGCCGTGCATCCATACCAGCGCCGGGCCCGGGCGGGCGCGGCCCCGAGGAACAAAAAGCTGGCCGTGGATCTGCAGACCATCGGCGCTGGAAAAGATCACCTGCCGCGGCGTCACCAGCTGCGCCGAAGGAAAATCCGCCGGCAGCGCCTCTTTGGCGAGCATCTCGCGGCCGCTGCTGGTAACCAGGTAGGGCATGGCCGGCGTGGTCGCGGTTGAGCCCAGGCACAACAAGTAACGCCCGTCGGCGGTTTGCACCGGGGTCCACTCCATGGTTTGGCCGCGAGTCAGCGGTTGCGGCGTTCCTCCTTCCACCGCTACCCGCCACAGGTGCCTCCGGTCCACATCGTCCTGGTTGGAGGAATAAAGAATATTGCGGCCGTCCGCGCTAAGCGTCACGTCCTCCACCTCGAACTGCCCGGGCGTGAGCAGGGTGGGTGCGCCGCCCGCTGCGCTAATTGTGTATAGATGATTCCAGCCATCCTGTTCCGAGGCGAAAACAATGCGGTTTCCCGCGGCAAATTTGAAGGAAACATCTTCGGTCAGTTCAGGAAAGGAATCGTCTGGCGCCGCACCGCTGTGCCAGATCTCTCGTCCCGCCCCGGTCTCGGCATCCGCCACCCAGATGGCCCAGGGATGCGGGCGGTCAGGAATCAGCGGCAGCCCGCGCTCGCGCCCGGGCTGGCGCACAAAGGCGACCAGTTTGCCATCCGGCGACCACCGCGGCATGGAGTCGCGGTCCACGCTGGGCGCGAGGTACAGAATGCTGTCTTTGCTGAAATCGTAAATCCCGATGAAGTTGTGGTCGCCCCGCTGGCTGGCAAAGGCGATGCGCTTGCCGTCGGGCGACCAGCGCGGGCTCACGTTGGCTCCCCGCACCTGCGCCAGTTGTCGCGCCTTCCCGCCCCCCGCCACCGGCGCAATCCATATCTCTTTCTTCCCAGCCCACGCCACCCACTTGCCGTCCGGTGAAATCTGCAAGTCCTCGCAATCTTCGCCGTCGCAGGAGATTTCGCCGAGCAGGCGCGGCTCTCCCCCGGCTACATCCGCCGCCCACACCTGGTGTTTGGCGCCATGCACGTCGCTGGTGGGATTGGTCACGTCTTCGCTGTCTTCGAACAGCTCGGTCCCGCGCGTATACACCGCCACGCGTCCGTCCGGGGTGAGCGCGAGCACGGCGATGTCCTGGCCGTCATCCCCCGTGTAATGCGTCACCGCATGAGCCTTGAAATCCGGCGCCTCCGCCACCCAGACATTGCGCACCCCGCGTTGGTTGAACACCCAGGCCACGCGATCGCTGTTCTTGGCGGCTACAAGGTGGTTCGGAAAGGAATAGCTCATCACCTCTTCGAGGGTGAATCCCGCCCAGGCGGCGGAAGCCAGGCAGAGAACGGCAATCAGGCAAGCAAAACAACGCAGCATTTTGTGGTGCATGACGCGCCAGCCTACGCCACCGGCAACACCTTTGCCAACCCCTGGCCGCTGGCCGCGGGCATGGCCCGGCTCCCGCTGTCTTCTTCGCAGGTCCGGCGGCCGCCCCGCACCCGCAATCGCTCTCTGCGGGACTTCGCTCCGTGGCCCCTGGCCCATCCCTGGCTCCGCCCGCCGATTCCTCGCCTGAAGACGGCCCTTTCGCGGCGAATCCTTAGCCGCGCATCCTCTCAT
>DATGGJ010000058.1:0-9095 GCA_035308585.1 Terriglobales bacterium | reverse complement strand
CCGGGCGAAGTGAGGTACTTCGCAGTGCAGGTACTAGCTACTGGGTACTAGGTACTGGAACCTGCGTCCGCGTGTAGCTTCTCCCACATCTCCAGAATCCGGGTCTTCAGTTCCGCCGTCAGCGCGGTGTAGGCCGCTTCGCCCGGCTCAACATCCGCGGGCGGCCTAATAGGCTCGCCGAAGGCAATGCGCAGCGGGTGCGGACCCTGGTATTTCTTGCCGCGGGGCCACGCTTCGTAGAAACCGTCGATGGCCACGGGAACGATGGGCACGCGCAGGTGGGTGGCCAGAATGGCGGCGCCTTTCTTGAAGTTGCGGGGCACGCCGTCAATGCTGCGTTCGCCTTCCGGGAAAAGCACCAGCACCTTTCCCCGGCGCAGGCCGTAGGCGCCGGCGCGCATGGCTGATACCAGCGCGGAATCCGGGTCCACGGGAATCACTTTCAGCAGGCGGGCCGCGCGCTTGGGCAGAATGGCCCCAAAGATTTCCGTGGTCCCCAGGGAAAAGGCGTCGCGAAATAGCGGCCAGGGCACCACCCCGGCCAGCACGATGGGATCGAGGAAGCTCTGGTGGTTGGGGCAGATGAGGCAGGGGCCGCACTCGGGCAGCTTCTCCAGGCCGGTCACCTGCAGAGCGAAGCGGTCCTGCGAGATCATCTGCACGATTTTCGCCAGGCAAAAGCCGATGGCCGTAGTGAAGGGACGGCGGCGGATGGCTGCCCGCACAAATTCGTCGGGAGCATCGGCCTGCAGCACCGAATCCCAGTCCACGCCGGCCCGGGTGTCCGCGCCCGCGGCTCCGGTGGCGGCGAGCACGCGCTCCACCAGTTCGCGCACCGTATAAACCTCAGACATAACGGATTCCGGCAGGTTGGCGCCAAATTCCTGCTGCAGCGCCATCAGCAGCTCAATGCGCTGGATGGAGTCGAGGCCGAGGTCAAGTTCTAGATTGTCGCTGGGACGGATCTGGCCGGAGCCGGAGCGGGTTTCCTCGCCGACGATGCGCAGCGCCCGTTGTGCCGCCGGGCGCTCCAGCCAAAGCTGGTCTTCCTCGCTGAGCGGTCGCCCTTCGGCGGCTGCCTGGCCCTCTTCTTCCACTTGCCCCGACTCCTGCTCCCGGCGGACGCGCTGCTCGATTTCAAAGCGCTTCAGCTTGCGGGTGGTGGTGCGGGGCAGTTCGTGTTGCCAGATTTCGTAGCTGAGGATGCGCTTGGTCGCGGGCAGCTGCGCCGACAGTGTCTCAATATCGAAACGAATCACCTCTTTGGTGTTGGCGATTTTGCGCTCGCGCAGCACGTCGAAGTTGGGGACCAGCACGGCGTGGAGCTTTTCCGCGTAGGGCTCGCCCGGGCGGCTCTCCAGTCCCATGACGCAGATTTCCCTGATGAAGGGCGACTTGAGATAGTGGCCTTCGATTTCCTCGGGATAGATGTTCTTCCCGGAACTGAGAACGATGATCTCTTTCTTGCGGCCGGTGACGAAGAGATTGCCGTGGGAGTCGAGGTAGCCAAGGTCCCCGGTCCGCAGCCAGCCATCGCGGAGGACGGCGGCGGTGGCGTCCGGGCGGTTGTAGTACCCCGCCATGACGATGGGACCGTGAATGGCAATCTCGCCGATGGCCGGGCCGGCGCCGTCTTCCGGCGGCTGCGAGTCGAGCACTTGCACTTCAATCCCGGGCAACGGCGGTCCCACCGAGCCGATGGCGCGGCTGCCGGGAGGAGTGCAGGTGGCGCCCCCCGTGGTTTCGGTCAGGCCATAGGCCTGCAGGATTTCAAAGCCCAGGGCGTACAGATCGTGGCCCACTTGCGGGTCGAAGCGCGAGCCGCCGGTGATGAGATAACGCATGCGGCTGCCCAGCATCTGGTGGACGCGGCGGAAAACAAGCTTGCCGGGATTCAATCCCAGGGCGCGTCCGGCGCGGCAGAGCGTCAGCAGAGCGCGGAAGCCAAGGCGGGCGGCGGCCCCTCGCCGGCCCACCTCTTTCAGCATGCGCTCGTGAATCAGGTAAAAGAACTGGGGCACGCAGCAGAACAGGGTAATGTCGCGCTCGCCCAGGGCGCGCAGCAGTTCGGTGGTGTTCAGCGTTTCCAGGTAAACCACGCGCGCGCCCACCGCCAGCGGGACGAGCAGGTTGGCCATTTGAGCCAGAGCGTGGAAAAGCGGCAGCACGCCCAGGATGGCGTCGCCGGGACCCACCTTGAAGATGCCGAGCGCACCCTCGATCTCGCCCACCAGGTTGGCCTGGGTGAGCATCACCCCCTTGGGGTCGGCAGTGGTACCGGAGGTGTAGAGGATGGCGGCAAGACCGTCGGGTTCGGCGGGGGAGTGGGTGAATTCGCGTGAGCCGGCCGCGAGGATTTCATCCCCACAGGGCAGCGCTTGCGCCGCCTGAGCGCCGGGTCCGCTGCCTGCTTGCGAGCCTTCTAGAAGCGCCACTTCCAGCGCCAGACCCGCTGCTGCCTGGCGGGCGGTGGCCAAGTGCTGGGAATCGGTAAACAGCAGAGTCGCGCCGCTGTCGCGCAGCAGCCGGACAACCTGATCAGCATGGAAAGCGGTGTCCAGGGGGACGGCAACGCAGCCGGCAGCGAGCGTGCCCAGATAGGCGGCCACCCAGCGGGGACTGTTGCCGGCCAGAAACGCGACGCGGGCGCCAGCGGGATGGCCACAGTCCCGCAGCCAGGCGGCCATGGTGGCTGCCGTCTGCCGCAATTCGGCGTAAGTGACCTGTTCCAGCCGCTCCCTGCGTTGCATTTCCAGGGCAATGGCCTGTGGCTGGCGTTCCGCCGCTTCCAGAAACCGGCTATAGAAAGTGCGCATTAGCTATTCTGGAATATAGCGGAAATTACGCAAAAAACACCGCTCAAGCGTTGCAACTCTTTGCACCTTGGATAGTTGCATCGGAACGGCGTTGACAACCCAGGTTGCCGAACTTAAGCTTCTGTTGGCCCCGGGGCCCGGATAAAGTCGCTTCCTCCGGCCGGCGGCGGATGCGATTTCATGAGAGTTGTGACCCTGGCATTGCGCTGGATTGTGGGTACTCTTCTGAGCCTGGTTCTGCTTTACTGCGGGGCGGGCATGATTATGGGGATGGTCATGGGCAGGAACCTGCCCGCATTCCCCTTCTCCTGGGTGAATTGGCTGAACCGTCCCAATATTCCGCCCCTGGCGGACCACGTCATCAATTTTCTGCTGGCCAGTATGGTCGCCACGGTGTTCAAGGACATGTGGCGACATAAAACCGCTGCTCCCAGCGCCCGCGAACAGTTTTAGTTTTTCCCTTCCGAGTTGCCTCCTGACTGGCGTGGTCCGAATCGCAAGCTGTGGCATCTAATTGTGTTAGGCTCATAATGACTGGGGTGGAGTGTGCGGTTGGAGACGCAGCCAGCTGCGTTTCTGCTGAGCTTCGCCGGCTAAGCCCATTATTATCCAGGGACATGGACTTTGATCGTAGATAAAGTTATCGGCAAGGTCTTCGGGACCAAGAGCGAGCGGGTCATAAAGCGCTTGCAGCCCACGGTGCAGCAGATCAACGCACTGGAGCCGCAAATGAAGGCTCTGAGCGACGAAGAGCTGCGCGCCAAGACGCAGGAGTTCCGCGAGCGCCTCCAGGAGCGGCTGAGCGCCGTGAAGGACGATTCCGGAGGCGATCCCGAACGGGCCAAGGAAATTGACAAAGAGCAAAAGCAGGCGCTCAAGGACGCGCTGGAGGAGATACTTCCCGAGGCCTTCGCGGTGGTGCGCGAGGCCGGCCGCCGCACCCTCAACATGCGGCACTTCGATGTGCAGCTGATCGGCGGGATGGTGCTGCACTCCGGTTCCATTGCCGAAATGAAGACCGGTGAAGGCAAAACCCTGGTCGCCACTCTGCCCGTATACCTCAACGCCCTGGCCGGGCGGGGCGCGCACGTGGTTACGGTCAACGACTACCTGGCCAAGCGCGACGCCGAATGGATGGGCAAGATCTACCGCTTTCTCGACTTGAGCGTAGGCGTGATCGTGCACGACCTGGACGATGAAGAGCGGCGCGAGGCCTACGGCGCCGACATCACCTACGGCACTAACAACGAGTTCGGCTTCGATTACCTGCGCGACAACATGAAGTTCGACCTCAAGGACTGCGTGCAGCGCGGCCACTTCTTCGGCATCGTGGACGAGGTGGACTCCATCCTGGTGGACGAGGCCCGCACCCCGCTTATCATCAGCGGCTCCAGCGACGAATCCACCGACAAGTACTTCAAGGTGAACCGCATCATTCCCAAGCTGGAGAAGGGCGAGGAAATCGAAAAATCGCTGGAAGAAAAAATCCTGACCGGCGATTACGTGGTGGACGAGAAGCACAAGACCATCACGGTGAGCGACGAAGGCTGGGAGAAGGTGGAGAAGTTGCTGGGCATCGGCAACATCGCCGACCCGGAGAACTGGGACCTGAAGCACCACGTGGAGACCGCCATCAAGGCGCACGCGCTCTACCGGCGCGACGTGGATTACGTGGTCAAGGATGGGGAAGTCATCATCGTGGACGAGTTCACCGGCCGGCTGATGCCGGGGCGGCGCTGGTCCGACGGGTTGCACCAGGCCATCGAAGCCAAGGAAGGGGTGAAGGTGGAGCGCGAGAATCAGACGCTGGCCACCATCACCTTCCAGAATTATTTCCGCATGTACAAAAAGCTGGCGGGCATGACCGGCACGGCGGAAACCGAGGCGGAGGAATTCGAGAAGATTTACGGGCTGAACGTGATTGTCATCCCGACCAACCGGGTACTGCGGCGCTTGGAGAATCCGGACGTGGTCTATCGCACTACTCGGGAAAAGTATTTTGCCGCCGCTGACGAAATCCAGAAGCTTCACGCCAACGGCCAGCCCATTCTGGTGGGCACCACCTCCATCGAGAAGTCGGAGCGGCTCTCCGAGTTGCTGAAGAAAAAGAACATCAAACACGTAGTGCTCAACGCCAAGTACCACGAGAAAGAAGCGGAAATCGTGGCCCAGGCCGGGCGCAAAGACATGGTGACCATCGCCACCAACATGGCCGGCCGCGGCACCGACATCCTGCTGGGCGGAAATCCCGAATTCATGGCCAAGAAGGAGTGCATGAAGAAGGGAATCGCCCGGCCGGTAAAGACCGCCGAGGGCGTGATCGAGGCGGCGGCGGAGAACCCGGAGTTCACCCGCTGGTACTACGAGGGCAAGGAGTTTGAGGTTCCCACCGCCCAGTGGAATGAGATCTTTAACCGCTACAAGGCGGAAACCGATGCCGAGCACGAACAGGTAATCGCGGCGGGCGGGCTGCACATTCTGGGCACGGAACGCCACGAGGCCCGGCGCATTGATAATCAGCTGCGCGGCCGTGCCGGCCGCCAGGGCGATCCCGGCTCTTCCCGCTTCTATCTGTCGCTGGAAGATGATCTGATGCGCATCTTCGCCAAGGAGTGGGTGTCGAACCTGCTGCAGAAGCTGGGCATGGAAGAGGGCGTGCCCATCGAGTCGCGGCTGATCAGCCGGCGCATCGAGGCGGCGCAGAAGGCGGTTGAGGCGCAGAACTTCGAGGCCCGCAAGCACCTGCTGGAATACGACGATGTGATGAACAAGCAGCGCGAGGCGGTTTACGGGCTGCGCCACCAGTTGCTGGAAGGGCTCGACCAGAAGGAACTGATTCTGGAAGATTACGTGGCCGGCATTCTCAGCGAGCTGATGGATAAGTATGCGGCCAAGGAGACCCACCCCGAAGACTGGGACGTGAAGGCGCTGAAGAACGAAATTTTCACCCGCTTCGGCGTGGACATCGAGAAAGAAGGCGTCAAGGCGGCGCAGATGAGCCGCCAGGAACTGGGCGACGCCGTTTTCGAAAAATTGCGGGAGCGCTACGACGCCAAAGAACAGCTGATCGGGGCCGAGGCCATGCGCTACCACGAGCGCATGATCATGCTCAGCGTGCTGGACTCGCAGTGGAAAGACCACCTGCTCAGCATGGACCACCTGAAGGAAGGCATCGGGCTGCGCGGCTATGGGCAGCACGATCCGCTGGTGGAGTACAAGCGCGAGTCCTTCGACATGTTCGAAGCCATGATGAACCGTTTCCAGGAAGACACGGTGCGCTACCTGTACCTGATGCAGGTGATTGACCAGCGCCGGGCCGCCGGAGGAGACGAAGAGGGAGGCGGGCTCGCCTTCGCCGGAGGAGGTCCTCCGGAGCTGGACGGCGGAGATGGGGCGGGAGTTCGGGTGCCGCAGCCGGGCGGCGACGGCCGCCAGCCGCGGCGGGCGGCCACCTCGGTGGATGAACTGGAAGAGGAGTTCCAGCGCAAAAAAAGGCGCGAGCTGGAGCAGGCGCGGATGGCGGGAACCGGCGAATACCAGCCGGTGCAGCAGGTGGTGCGCGGGGCCGCCAAGATCGGCCGCAACGATCCCTGTCCCTGCGGTTCGGGCAAGAAGTACAAGCGCTGCTGCGGGGCCAACTCCTAGGGTTTACAATTCCTCCCACATTTTTCTTGACCTGCAACATGTATCGTGTAACGATATGTGCTCGGACGTCATTCGGTAATAATATCGTTACGCGATATGTCTGCGGGCCAGGGCACAACTTTTCCCGGAACCTTTCTTTTCTTCCCGACATCTAATTAAGGTAGATATGATTGCACTCAAACTGGCCAGGCTGATCGAATCTCATGCGGACCAGCTGGCCATGGGCCTGGTACACAAGATCTGCACCTCCCTGCGCACGGCGGAATACCATGACGCGGTTCCGCGCGAAGAACTGGAACGCTCGGTGCGCGAAATTTACCACCACATCAGTGACTGGCTGCTGACCAAAACGGAAAGCGATGTCGAGCTGCGCTTCACCGAGACCGGCATGCGCCGGGCCGCTGAAGGCCTCTCCTTCAGCCAGCTCATGTGGGCCATCGCCATGACCAAGGAGCATCTCTGGGGCTTCCTGCAGCGCGAGGCGCTGATTGACCGCCCGGTGGAGTTGTTCGGCGAACTGGAGCTCATGACCCTGCTGGACCAGTTCTTCGACCGCGCCATGTACTACGCGGCCGTGGGTTACGAGCAGGCCCACGCCGAACGCGGCGAGGAAGCCCGCCTGGGAGCGGACTAGAAACTCAATCCCAATCCTTCAGCTGCGGCCACGCCTGCTGCAGGTTCTGCTTCAACCCGCGGCAGAGGAGCACTGGGTGCCGCTCAAACCCGGCGCCATAAGGCGGATCGGTTGGCGGTCCCGCCACTTGCACGCGGTTGCACCAGGCCTTCAAGGCCTCCGGCCGGTCTCCTAAAACAATCATGATTTCTCCCGTGTAGTTTCGCGGTCCCCACAGCCAATAACTCTGGTGAACTCCAATTGATTTGGGCAGGCCGTACCGGGGGCCCAGCAGGTCAATGGCGCCCGATTCGGCAAAGTTGTTGCCGATGATCGCCGTTTTCACCTGCTCCTCCGGCGGCAGACTGTGGTAAACCCGCGCCACTTCCTGCACCATCTCCGGCCAGCCGAACTGCCAGGCAAAGTAATGCGGCAACTCAGCCCGGGAATGCGCTTTCTCGCTGGCCTGCGGCTTGAGCGGGAATTTCTCCAAATAGCGAACCAATTGCTCCGGCGAAAGCACCGGCAGATTCATGGGCAGGGTGGCGGCGGTTGCGGCCAGCAGCAACACCAGAAAGCTCGCCCGTACCCACATGCCGGATCGGCTGCGGGTAATGCGTTCCAGGGCCACGGCGCCCGCGGCCAGAGCCAAGGGATAAATCGGCGAGGTGTAGTAATCCTTGCCGTGTAAGGCAAAGAAGATGACGAACACGGCGGCAAAGGTCCAGCCCAGCAGCCGGTAAGGTCTGGCGTCTCGGACGAAGAACAGGTAAATGATGCCCGCCAGCCATACCGGAAAGGTCAGCGGATTCATGATCAGGATCTGCTGCAGCAGGTATTGCGCCGGGCCCAGCACCACGTCGCGGCCGCTGGTACGGATGTTGTGCATCAGCTCTAAAAACGGGAAGTGGTGGCGGAAGTTCCACAGCAGGTTGGGCAGGAAGATGGCGAAAGCGAGCACGCCCGCTATCCAGATCCATCTCTGCGCCAGTGCCTTGCGCTCGGGCGTGAGCAGCAGGCCGAGCACAATGCTGAAGCCGAACACAGCCATGGAATACTTGTTCTCCAGCCCGATTCCGCTGAGCAACCCGAACCACAGCCAGAGCTTCTGGTTGCCGGTTTTGACAATTCGGATTACGACGTAAACGCAGGCCGCCCAGAGCAGCGGCTCCCAGGCGTTCATGGTGAACAGATAGTTGAGCACCAGGTACACGCCGGAGCAGGCGACGCAGAGCGCCGCCAGCGCCTGGGCGAAGCGGCCGCCGCCCAGTTCACGGGCGATGGCGCCGGTGACGAGAACGGTGGCCGCGCCCGCGAGTGCGGGGACCAAGCGGATGGCCAGCAGGGAAGTACCTAGGCTGTGGCGCACCAGCCAGGCGACCAGCGCGATGAGCGGCGGTTGGTCCACATAGCCCCACGCCAGGTGCTCGCCGCAAGCCAGATGGTACATCTCATCGCCAAAGTAGCCGTAGCGGGAAGCGGTGAGCAGGTGCAGCACGAGCAGGGCGGCGGAAATACAGGCAACCAGGGCCGGGCCGCTGGCCCAGCGCGAAGCAGGCTGGGTTGCCGTGGTGGCCCTGGCAGCAGGCTGCGAAGCCATGGCAGAACTCCTTCGGGGAATTGTACGGGAGGCGCAGCTGGAAAGTTCGAAAATAGGACGTCGCAGAAGTGTGCTCGCTGAGGCGATTTCAGTACCGCCCTCGAGATTCCGCGGGGCCGAACGTTTTCGGAATGGCGCCTTGCTTCGCGGGCGGGGGTGCCCGCGCCACAAAGCAAAGAAGGGTTACTGCGCGGGGGGACCTACTGCATGGCGCGGCCCTGTACCTGCGTCAGGAGTTTTTGCAGAATGATCTCAGGAGGCTCGGAGATGTCCACCACCAGGGAGTCGGCGGGCTCTTCCAGGTCGGCAAACTGGCTGGGCAGCATGCCCGCTTTCATGTAGTGCTCGCGCCGGTGCTGGATTCGCGCCGTGATCAGCTCCGGTGAGCCCTTCAGATAAACCCAGGTGAGGGCCGTTCCCT
>DATGGJ010000057.1:0-13995 GCA_035308585.1 Terriglobales bacterium | reverse complement strand
GCAGGTGTTCACGGGCGGAGTGTTTGTCGCCTTTATCATCGCGGTTTACAAACTTTATGAGCCGGTGCGCAAGTTCGCCATCTTCAACAACAACTTCCAGCAGGCCTTGGGCGCTTCCAGTTCGATTTTTGACTTCATGAATCAGCAGGACGTGGTTCTGGAGAGGCCGGCCGCCCGCCAACTGCCGCGCTTTCGCGAGAGCATCCGTTTCAACCACGTCAGTTTCGCCTATGGCGCCAATGGCGAAGCCCGCGACGTGCTGCGCGACATTGACCTGACCGTGCACTCCGGCGAGGTGCTGGCCGTGGTGGGCTCCAGCGGCGCCGGCAAGAGCACGCTGGTGCATCTGATTCCCCGCTTTTTCGATGTCTCCGGTGGACAACTGTTGATTGACGGCCAGGATGTGCGCGACCTCACCTTGCTTTCGCTGCGCGCCCAGATCGGCATCGTGACCCAGGAGACCGTGCTGTTCAACGATACGGTTCGCAACAACATCGCTTATGGCCAGCCGGGGGTACCACAGGAGCGGGTGATGGACGCGGCCAAAGCCGCTCTCGCCCATGACTTTATTCAAGCCCTCCCGGAGGGGTACAAGACGGTGATCGGCGAACGCGGCGTACGTCTCTCCGGCGGCGAGCGCCAGCGCATCGCCATTGCCCGCGCCCTGCTTAAGGACGCCCCCATCCTGATTCTGGACGAAGCCACCTCCGCCCTGGATAGCGAGTCGGAAGCCCTGGTGCAATCGGCGCTGCAGAATCTGATGCGCGGCCGCACCGTGGTCGTGATCGCCCATCGCCTCTCCACCGTGCGCCACGCCAACCGCATCGTGGTGCTGGAAAACGGGGTCATCACCGATATCGGCACCCACCAGGATTTGATGAGTCACCTGGGCACTTATCGCCGCCTGTACAAACTGCAATTCCTGGATTGGGATAACCAGAAAGTGCAGGCCGGAGCCGCGGAGGGCTGAGGGCCAAAACCCATGTCCATCCACTCCATGACTGGGTTCGCGCAGGCCAAAGGGCAGGTCAATGGCCGCCTGGGCTTCACCTTGGCGCTCAAGTCGGTAAACCACCGCTTTCTCGACCTGCACTTCCGCATGCCCTCCGACAGCAGCGAACTGGAGATGAAACTGCGCCGTTTGCTGAAGGAAAAAATGGCCCGCGGACACGTGGAAGTCACGCTTACCCTCGAACCAGTGGCCAGCCAGGGATTTTCTGTAAACCGCCAACTGGTGGGCGGCTACGTTGAAGCGTTTCGCCGCCTGGCCCAGGAACTCGGCATCAGCGGCGAACCCGACCTCAACGCGGCGCTGAAAATACCTGGTGCCATGGATGCCTCCGTCGCCGCCGGGGACAACGGCGACCTGCAGGCGGCGGTGCTGGCCAAAGTCAATGACATCCTCAATCGCCTGAACGAGATGCGGGCCGAGGAAGGCAGGGGCATGGAGCGGGAATTGCGCGAGCGCATGGCGCGGCTGCAAGCCGGCGCGGCGGAAGTGGATAAGCTGCGCGGGGGTATGCTGCAAGCCCACCTCGAGCGTTTACGGGGACGCATTCAGGAGTTGGTCGGGACGCAAGCCGAGCCCGAACGCGTGCTCCAGGAAGCAGCCATGCTGGCCGAACGCAGCGACATCCAGGAGGAACTGGTCCGCCTCAATACTCACATCCAGCACTTCCGCGGGCTGCTGGACGGCGGCGGAGAAACAGGCAAAAAGCTGGATTTCCTGCTGCAGGAGATGAATCGCGAAGCCAACACCTTGCTCTCCAAAACCACCGGGGTGGCCGGTGAAGCCCTGCGCATCACCCAGGTAGGCTTGGCCATGAAGGCGGAAATCGAGAAATCGCGCGAGCAGGTGCAGAACATCGAATGAGCACGGTTTACATCATTTCCGCACCCTCGGGCTCGGGCAAATCCACGCTGGTTAATGAGTTACGCAAGCTTATTTCCAACCTGGATTTTTCCATTTCCTATACCACCCGCCGCCCCCGGGGCAGCGAGCAGAACGGGCGCGAGTATTTCTTTGTTCCCATCCAGGATTTCGAAGAGATGATCGCGCGCGGCGAATTCCTGGAATACGCCAACGTGTTCGGCAACTATTACGGTACCGCCAGGCGATTCCTGGAACAGGCCCAGCACAGCGGGCACGACTTGCTGCTCGACATTGACGTGCAGGGTGCGGCGCAGATCAAGAGCAAAATCAAAGATGCGGTGAGCATTTTCATTCTTCCGCCGGACAAGAAGACCCTGGAGTGGCGCCTGCGCAACCGCAGCCTGGACGCCGAAGACGTGATCCAGCGGAGGTTACTAACGGCTGCGAAAGAGATTGAGAATTACCGGAGTTACGACTATATTCTCATCAACGACCGCCTGGAAGATTCCATTGACGAGCTTAAGGCGATTGTGCTTTCCGAGCGCCTGCGCCGTTCCGGAGGCAAATTATCCAACGGCGACAAGCACATTCTGGCCACGGCTGAGCGCTGCCTGCTGCCCAATATCCGCGAGCGGCTGCAGCCCATCCTGGCTTCCTTCGCCCTCTCGGCGACTCCCGGCTAGTGGTCACAGTATGGAGGTGTCATGAAACTCATCGAAGGGTTCGACAGCAACTATCGCTACATCCTGGTGGCCGCCCGCCGTGCCCGGCAACTGCAGTCCGGCGCCAAGCCCATGGTCGAAACTATGTCGCGCAAACCCTGCCGCATCGCCATGGACGAGATTGATTCCGGCAAGGTGAAGTGGGTAGTGCCGCAGCCGGAAAAGTCGGCCAGCGAAGTAGCCAGCGAGTTGCTGGACAAGGCCCTGCCGAAGGAATAGCTGCCGCACCCGGCAACTTCTTCGCCGCGGATGAACGCGAAATACGCGGATGGATTCGGGATTTGCCACCGGCCTTTGGCTCCCTTGAATCGCGGCGGCGGCACAGCTCATCTGTGCAATAGAAGACTGGTGACGGTCAGTTCTTCGGGTCAGGTTTATCGGCGTTCCTCTGCGTTAATCCGCGGCTTGAATTTTTGGGGTTGATCCGCAGCAGAGTTGAATTTATGAAAATTGCCCTCGGCGTCAGCGGTGGGGTTGCAGCCTACAAGGCGGCGGAAGTGGTGCGCCTGCTGCAGGAGCGCGACCTCCGCGTGCAGGTGGTCATGACTCGGGCCGCGCAGGAATTTGTGCGTCCCCTGATCTTTGCCGCGCTCAGCGGTGAAAAGGTCATTACCGACCTGTTTGGCGCCTCCGAGCAACCGGCTAACGTCGAATCCGCCATTGAGCACATTGCCGTGGCGCAGAGCATAGATGCGCTGCTGGTCGCGCCTGCCACCGCCGACGTAATCGGCAAATTCGCCCACGGCGTGGCTGATGACTTCCTGAGCACGCTGTTTCTGGCCACCACCGCTCCAGTGGTGGTCGCGCCGGCCATGAACGTCAACATGTGGCAGAACGCGGCTACCCAGGCGAACGTCGAGACCCTGCGGCAGCGCGGTGTGCGGATCGTGGCGCCCGACAGCGGCTACCTGGCTTGCGGCATGACCGGTCCCGGACGCCTGGCCAGCAATGAAACCATTGTGGCCGCCGTGATGGAGGCGCTGGGCGCTTCCCAGGACCTGGCCGGCGAAACCGTGCTGCTCACCGCTGGCCCCACGCGCGAGCAGATTGACCCGGTGCGCTACATCACCAACCGTTCCAGCGGGCGAATGGGATATGCCCTCGCCGAAGCTGCTCTGCGGCGGGGCGCGCGGGTTGTGCTGGTCAGCGGTCCGGTCAGCATTCAGCCGCCGGGCGGAGTGGAGTTCGTACCGGTCGAAACCGCGGAACAGATGCGCCAGGCGGTGCTGCAGCGGCTCGAACAAGCCACCGTGATCATCGCTACCGCCGCCGTTTCCGACTACCGTCCCAAGACCCAGGCACGGCAGAAGCTCAAGCGTTCCGGTCCCATGACTCTGGACCTGGAGCCCACGGCCGACATCCTCGGCGAAGTCGCCCGGCGCCGCCAAAACCAGGTAGTGGTGGGTTTCGCCGCCGAAACCGAAAACGCGCTGGAAAATGCACGCAAAAAGCTGGCCTCGAAGTCTCTGGATGCGATTGTCGTCAATGACGTCTCCCGTCCTGGCATCGGCTTTGATTCCGAGCGCAACGCGGTCACCATCATTACCCAGGATGAGGTCCTGGAGGTGCCCGAAACCAGCAAGTGGGAAGTGGCTCAGCGCGTGCTCGACCAGTTGCTTCGCCTGCGCCGGCACCGCCACCAGCCTGCGCACGCACCCGGCAAATAGCGATGGCGCGCGCCCTCGACCCCAAGCTGCGCGAACAACTGGCCGCCCGCCTGCAGTATTACCGCGAAATGGGAATTTACGATTTTTACCGCCGCGAAGGCGGCGCTGCGCCGGCGGCAGCTGAGGAATCAGAAGAGATGGCGAGAAAACGAGAATCGAAGACGGTTGGAGTCTCACCCGGCGGCGAACGGCTTGCTTCCCCGTCCATCGGCGTGACGGCCCTGGAAGAAGTAGCCGGGCCGCGCGATGTTGCGGTGGAGTTACGCGCCATCAGCGAAGACATTGGCGAGTGCACTCGCTGCCGCCTGAGCAAGGGCCGCAAAAACATCGTCTTTGGCACGGGCAACATCCATGCCGAACTGATGTTTGTGGGCGAAGGTCCGGGCGCCGACGAGGACGAACAGGGCCTGCCCTTCGTGGGCCGCGCCGGGCAGTTGCTCAACAACATGATCGCGGCCATGGGTCTGCGCCGCGAGGATGTTTACATCGCCAATGTGGTGAAGTGCCGCCCGCCCGGGAATCGAACCCCGGAGCGCGACGAGTGCGAAACCTGCATTCCCTTCCTGATGCGGCAGATCGCTGCCATCCGCCCCAAGGTAATTGTGGCCCTGGGCGCTACCGCGGCCAAAAACCTTCTGGCCATCAACTCGCCCATGTCTGAACTGCGCGGGCACTGGTACGACTTTCGCGTCAACATCAACAGCCAGGGCCGCCCCGATGCCAACGGTCCTGCCGTGAAGCTGGCAGTAACCTACCATCCCGCTTTCCTGCTGCGCGACCCGCGGCAGAAAAAGGAAACCTGGAAAGACCTGCAGATGGTGATGAAGTTCCTGGGGCTGAAACCGAAAACGACGGTTGGCAATTAGCCGATCAGCCCACGGGCTGAAGGCCAACGGCTATTTCTTGAACGCCACATTCACCAGCAGCTTGTCGCCGCCAATATCCACCACATTGCAGAAGGTGCGGTCGCGGCGGCGGCTGAAGTCCAGGCCCACGCGGCTCTTGCCCACGCGCAAATTGCGGATGTGCAGGTGGTCGAGCCACTCGGGCAGTTCGGGATTGACGATGTTCAGTTCCCTTCGCTGGGCGCTGGGACGAATCCCCAGCATGGAAGAAAGCACCAGCAGCAGCGCGCCCGAAGCCCAGGCCTGGGGCGAGCACGACACCGGGTAATGCACAGGTTCGTCATTCTCGCGGCGCTGCACGCCGCAGAACAGCTCAGGCAGGCGGTAGTCGCGGAAATTGAGTGCCGCCTGGAACATGGCGGTGAACAATTGCAGGACCGGCAGCCGAAACTCATTGAGCGCCATGCCGTGAGCGATAAGTGAATTGTCGTGCGGCCACACCGAGCCCCGGTGATAGCTGAGCGGGTTGAACACGCGCTCGGCGCTGGAGAGCGTGCGCCAACCCCATCCGGTGAACAGATCCCTCTGCATCAAGCGGTTCACCACGGCGCGGGTGCGGTCGCGGGTCAACACTCGTGTGAACAGCAAATGGCCGGCGTTGGAGGAGATGACTTGCAGCGGCCGCTTTTTGTCGTCCAGGGCCATGGCGTAGTAACCCGGCTCCGGCATCCAGAACGCTCTCTCCAGGCGCTTGGCCAGTTCGGCGGCTTCCCGGCGCAGACGCTCGGCGCGTTCGGTGTCGCCGAAGGCGCGCAGGAGCGAGGCCATACGGTACTTGGCTTCGTATACATAGCCCTGCACCTCCACCAGAGCCAATGGAGGCCGCGCCACCGTGCCATCGGAACGCATGTTGGCATCCCAGGAATCCTTCCATCCCTGGTTGACCAGGCCCTTGGGCGAACGCCGCAGGAATTCAACGAAGCCATCGCCATCGAGATCACCGTAGCGGTCAATCCAATCCAGGGCACGGTAGGCGGCGGGCAGCAACTCGCGCATAAGCTCGTCATCCGCCGTCCAGTTGTAAGTCTCGCTCAGCAGGATGAGGAACAGAGGGGTGGCGTCCACCGAACCGTAGTAGGGTCCAAAGGGCATCTCACCACTGCGCGTCATCTCTCCGGTGCGCAGTTCGTGCAGGATCTTGCCTGGCTCTTCGTCGCGCCAGTCGTTGTATTCGGTGCCCTGGTAGCGGGCGAGCACGCGCAAGGTGTCAATGGCGAGTTGGGGGTTAAGAGACAAAGCCTGGTAGGAGGCGATGATGGAGTCCCGCCCAAAAATGGTGGCGAACCAGGGAATGCCGGCGCCGATGGTGCACTGGTTGCCATCGGAGATCTGCAGGGCGTGGAAGTCGCCGATGGCAGTCTGCAGCGCGGCGTCAAATACGCCGTGGCTACTGCTGAAGATGGTGGAGACGCTCTCCCACTCGGCATATTTTTCGCGGCGGCGGCGCAAGTTTGCGCCAAATTCGTAATTGCGCTCCGCCGACTGCCTGCCTTCGACGATGGGAGTAGCCGTTATCTCCATTTGGAATTGCTCCAGGGGGGGCAGCTTCAGATCCCAGCGGGCGCTGCGTTCGCCGAGGTGGGCCGGAGCGGGGCGCATAGCGATCATGGTTTGGCGCAGAATCCCGTCCACCCCCCGATAGTAGAAGGAAAGACGGTCGTGTTCCGGAACGGGGCGGTAGTACTGGCCGTGGGCGGATCGGGGGCAGCCGCGTACCTGAAAAACATCCACGAAGTCGGCTTCGAAGGAAACTTCAATGGACAGGTCCACCGGGCTGAGGTTGAAATTCTCAAAGGTGAAGCGGTCGAATAAAAGCTCGCTGCCCAGCAACTGCTCGCGGCGGATGTGAATGGTGTTCTCCGGCAGATCGAAGGAGTCACGCAGGGTGATGTTGCCGGTGGTCAGTTCAATTTGCGAAGCAAAAGTGTTTTCCGTGCTGGAAGAGAGCACCACTGCGCGGTGCCCGCCCACCTTCAGCTCCAGATAGCTGAGAAAACGGGTGTCGTCGTGGAAAAAGCCGACATCGGGCGCGCCCGCCGGGGTAATATCGCCCGCCACCGTGGTGGAGAGAAAAGTCTTGCCCTCAATCAGGGTGAGGTTGTTGACCTTGCGTGGCTCCAGGGTCTGAAACGCCACCCGCGGCTCCACGTAAGGTGAGGGAATTTCGACCAACTCCGCTTGCGAAATCGAAATTCGCGCGCTCATGCCACCGCACGTTGCTGCTCAATGAGAGCTGAAATGTTGGAGGCCTGACCAGCCGTCAGTATGTTCTGGTACAGCTTAACGTAACCCGCCGCCATGTGCTCGAGGGAAAAGCGCTCCAGCGCATGCTGGCGCACCAGGGCCGGAGGAATGGCCTGGCCAACTTCGCGGGCCCGCCCCGCCATCTCGTCCACCGAGCCGCAGATAAAGCCGTTCACGCCATTCTCGATCACCTCGGGCACTGAACCGCCCGGAAGAGCCAGCACGGGCGTGCCGCAGGCCATCGCTTCCAGCATTACCAAGCCAAAAGGCTCATCCCACTGAATGGGAAACAGCATGGCCAAGGCGTGGCCAAGCAGTTCATTTTTGGCCGCCAGGTCAGCCTCTCCGACATATTCGATCAACCTGCCGTCCAATTCAGGCCGAATTTCTGCCTCAAAGTAATCGCGGAACACGGGCTGAACCTCGCCCGCGATTTTCAGCGGAATGCCCGCCCTCTTCGCCGCCTGGATGGCAAGATGCGGACCTTTAATGGGAGCGATCCTGCCCAGAAAGGCCAAATACTCTCGCTTGTTCCCGCCCAGCTGGTACTGAGAAAAATCGAGGCCGTGATGAATGGTTTGCAGGTGAGGCATGGTTTCCTGGCGGCGCTGGAAATCACTGATAGTGACGTAGCTGACTTCCGGAAAGTAGCTGTAAAAATCGCTTAGCTCAGCCAGGTGCGGATGATGCAGCGTGTACACAAAAGGACGATTAACAAAGCGGGAGCAAATCAGACCAGGTGCATTATTGATATGAATGAGATCGCACACTCGAGACGCATCGTTGATGGCCCAGGTAGTATGGTTCAGGTCCTTGAGGTTGTCGTAAACCTCGCCTTGGATTGGCCATTGTGACTTAGGAAAAAGCCAGCGCGTCTCCGCATCCAAGGTGGATTCCCCGTTGGCATAGACCACCACGTCCAGCCCCACTTTCCGCAATCCCGCTGCCAGCTGCGCAATGAACAACTCCGTCCCGCCGTAACGCCGGGGCGGGACGCTTATGAAAGGTGGCGCGATTATCGCAACTCTCACCGGATACACCTCCTCACAGTTTTTTAGTGGCTTGCAGGTGGAGAGAGAAAAGGGGAAGTTACCCCCCTTTCCGAATGGATGCGGAGGTGGGCGCTAGAGTTATCCCAATGGCGTAGAGGCGGGTGCAGACAGGCGCAAGCCGAGCTCGCGAACGCTACACCGCGACCGCTGGTTCGCTGCAGGCGCGAAGCGGACGTGAATTGAAGCCGCTCACATACTGCTCGAACTGTTCGGCGCGGCGCCGGGCGGTGTGCTCGGCCAGCACGCGTTCCTGAGCCCGAAGTCCTATGCTCCGCAGCTCAGAATCCCCGGCCCCAGCCAGGTAAGCAATCACGTCCTCGGAACCGGTGGGGACCAGAATCTCTTTTCCTGGCACAAAGAAGGAATCCAGACCGGGCCAGTTGTCGGAGACGAGGGTGGCGCCGCAGGCGGCTGCTTCGAACAAACGTACCGAAGGAGAGTAGCCGGCCTGCACCATGGCGCGGCGGGTGACGTTCAAGGTGAGGCGGGACGAACTGTAGAAGCGCGCGTGCCAGCGCGGGTTGAGATGGCGGATGCGGCGCACGTTGGCCGGCCAGCGCAGCTGCCCGGGATATTGCGGTCCCGCCAGCAGAAATTTGTGCCGCGGCAGGCGCCGCGCCGGTTCGCAGAACAGTTCCTCGATCTTGGGCTGGCGGTCGGGAGCATACGTGCCCATGTAGCTCATGTCCGACTGGTAGCGCTTGTGCACCGGCCAGGACCGGTACTCCTGCTCATCCACCGAGCAGTAAAGCGGCACGGCGCGCCGGGCTCCGAACCGGGTCTCCAGTTCCCGCAGCATGGGACCGCCGGTGAAACTGAAGTACAAATTGAACCCGGAGATCTGGCTGCCGCGCAGGTAATCGGTTTCGCCGGAGTCCCGAAGTTGCGCCACGGTGACCGGAGTGTCAATGTCATAGAACGCCTTGACCGGAGCCGACGAGTCCAGCACCTCATCAATGGCGCGGATACCATGGGGAAAATAGGAACCCACCAGGGCTACATCGCAATGGTTCATCTCGCGCCGCGCCTGGGGCACTACCGTGTCCCAATCCTGGAATAAGCGCACTTCGCAGAACGGCGGATTAGGCAGGTCCCGGTTGGAGGCGTACCACTCCAGGTCCTTCTCAAAGAAGATGACCTTGTGACCACGGGCATGCAGGGCCCGCGCCAGCGAGCGAAAGGTGGTGGCATGGCCGTTACCCCAGGCCGAAGTGATCGAGAGACCGAAGATGACAATCTTCAATTCCGCTCCTCCAGGTTCATGCAGCGACCGTAGTTCGCGGCTCCGGCGCCAAACCCTGCGGCTGAGCCGGGCGCAGGATCGCGTCCACCTCTCGTGCGCGCAAGCCATAGGTGTGCTCGCGCAGAGCGCGGGCCCGCATGGCGGCGCCCACCTGCGTGCTCTGCTCTTTGTCTAGAGTTCTTATGTGATGCACGATTTCGTCCGCGGACGAAGCCAGCAAAATTTCCTTACCCGGCTCGAAGAAAGTTTCCACCCCCGTCCAGAAGTCGGTGATCACGCAGGCACCCGCGCCGGCGGCTTCGAAAACGCGCGTGGGGGGAGAAAATCCGACGGTAGCCATGGATTCACGGTTAATGTTCAACACCATGCGTGCCGAGCAGTTCACGCGATTGTGGTCCCTGGTTCCCACATGCCCGATCCAGCGCACGTTCCGGGGCATAGCTTTGCCCGCCCAGCCTTCTCCGCCGAGGATGAACGAAAGGTCCGGAGCCAGTTCGGCCGCGCGCAGGAAGAATTGCTCGACCCGCCGCTCGCGGTCGGGCAGGCGGTGAGCGACAAACACAAGGTCGCAACGGAGAGCGGGGTCGGGCGGCACGGGGTGATGACTCTCCGGGTCCAGCGCGTTGTAAATGGGGTGGCAGTTCCGAGCGCCCAGGTGCAGATAATGCGCCACCACCGGCGGCCCGCCGCCATAAGTAAAGATGTAGTCGTATTGCGGAATAAGCTCCCGGGAGGGGTCTTCCGGATTCTGTTCGACGCGCGCCAGAGTAGCCGGCGCATCCACGTCCCAGAAAGCAGCCCGCGTGCCGCAGCAACGGCAGCGCAACACCTCGCGCTCCAGCAATTCGTCATCCGCGCCTACTCCGCTGTGCTTAATGACCAGGTCGGCATCGCAGGCCCGCGCCAGCATTCGGTCGAGGTCGCGCGGCGTGGTGTAGACGATGACCTCGGCGTAATCAATCTCGCCGGGATCGCGGTTTTTCTGGCGATCGTAGATGTCGGGTTCGCCGAACGTAATCTCGTGTCCCAGCGCGTGCAGGTTTTTGTAGATGCCACGGTAATAGGTGGCGGCCCCGTTCCAGTACGACGAAGTCAGGCTGGAGCCGAATACGAAGATTCTCATTTTCCCAGTTCCTCGCAGATCTCCAGAAGTTGCCGGGCACGATGAGCGCAGGTGTGCCGCTGCTGAATTGTCCGCAGCCCGCTGGCAGCCATTTGTCGCCGGGCGGCAGGGTCGGACAGAAACTGGTGCAGTTGCGCCGCCATGGCCCGGCCGTCAGATACGCACAGGTAGTCTTCCCCGGGGCGAAACAGGTTTTCCGTATCCGTCCAGGGAGCGCACACAAGTGGAATGCCGCAGGCCAGGGCTTCAAAGACGCGGATGGTCGGAACGCCGCTCAGCCCATTGGCGTACTGCCGCCGCGGGATATGCACCGTGATTGCGCTCTCGGCGTAAGCACGCGGCGCATGCAGGTTGGGCAGGTAGCCGCGAAACTCAATTCCGGCCGATTCCAGCTTGCGGCGGCCTTCCTCGGGATAGCGCACCCCGTGCACGGCGATCTTGCGCTCGCGCAATGCTGCCGCCGGGCCGATCAGAAATTCCTGCAACTCCCGGCTGCGCTCCTCGTCCCCCCAGTTCCCTACCCAGATCACATCCGTGGTTTTATTCCCTTCCACAGGATGGAAATTGCTGATGTCGGCGGCTTCGTGGAAGGTCCACGTTCTCGGAATTCCAAAGGCCTCGCGATATATACGGCGAATGGCTTCACCAAATGCCAGCACGCCGTCAAATTCACTAAGAGGCAGCCGGAGCATTTCTTTGGGGTTGCTGTAGGCGCGGTGGTGGGTATCGTGGAACAGCACCCGGAAACCCAATTCCCGCTTCAGGGCGGTGATGGTTTCGACCACCTCCGGCGCAGTCCATTCGTGGACGATGACCACATCCGCGCCGCGCATTTCTTCGCGCGCAAAGTTGAGAAAACCGGCATCACTCTGGTAAAAGCGGACGTCCAATTCGGGGAAGGTTCTCCAAAATCCCTCAATGGCGGCGCGTCCCCGCTCGCCCTCTTCGCGCAGGAGATTGGCCACAGACCACGCCCCAGATTGCTCGTAGCAGCGCACCTCGTGTCCCAGACGGCTCAATTCCCGCACCAGGCCGCGCAGGAAATGAGCGTTGCCGTGGTTCCAGTCGGAAACCCAGGAATGGGCAAAGAAGCGCAGCTTCAGGCGATGGCTCACGCCGCCAGGGCCTCCACTCCCGCCAACGAGTAATAAAGTTGCAGGTATTCGTTGACCATGCGCTCGGCGGTGAAACGCTGCAGAGCGCGGCGGTAAGCCCGCAGCCCGTAGCTGCGGCGCAAGTCGGGATCGGCGGCCAGCCGTCCAATCTTTTCCGCCAGATCGGCGCCATCATTCCTGCGGAAGTAGAGGGCGGTATCGCCCCAGAGTTCGTGAAAGCTGGGAACATCGTTGACCAGAAGGGCGCAGCGCGAAAGGGCCGCCTCCAGCGGCGCCAGCCCAAAAGGCTCGTAGCGGGACGTCGCGGCATACATGGCGGCACGGGTGTAAAGCATGCGCAGCTGCTTTTCTCCCAGCACCCCCTTCATTTCAACTTGAGCTTCGCCCGCTAACTCCGCTCGGCCGCGCAGGGCTTCCTCGGGGTGGCTTTCCGAACCCGCAATCCACACCGGCACTGCCTGGGGGTAGCGGGTAAGCAGCGAAACCTGCTTGGCGCAATCCCATAAACGGCCCACGCCCAGCACGCATTCTGTCTTCGTCATGTGAGGATTGAACAGGCGCGGGCTGCGGCCGTTGTAGATGACCGCGCTTTGCGCCTGCCGCCCGTAAATTTCGGACAGCATGTTCAGCATCCAGCGCGAAGGCGCCACCACCGCGGTGGCTGAGCGCAAGCCCCGGCTCACCACTTCGCGGTACCAGCGCAGCCAGGGGCTCAACGGCGGCTCTTCGCCGTGCACCGCAAGCCACCAGCTCACCACGTCGCTGTGCGCCACCACCACCCGCGGAATATCCGCTCCTACGCTGCCGTAACAGTATTGGTTGAAGTGGAGCAGGTCGGGGCGGACTTCACGGATTACTGCTTCCAGGTAGCGCAGCGAGTGTTCTACATCCGGCTGCGCGTCCTGCATCCACTCCAGGCGAAAGGCGGTCGGCCGGTAATCCAGGCCATGCAGGCCATCCATCCACAGGCTCTGACGCGGCGTAGGAATCTCCCCGAAGCTGATCAGGGTGACCTGCACGCCGTGGCGGGTCAGGCCTGCCACCAGTTCGCGAGTGTAGGTCCAGACGCCGCCCACCGTATCGGTGGTAACTAAGACGCGCATTCCAGTTCCTCGATGGCAACCGGGCGCTGCTCCTGAATGTCGCTATAGCCCTTGGGGCTGAAGGTCGAGGTGTAGTAGCGATGCGCACGCTCCCAAGCCTGGTCGTCTGGGACACCAAACATCTGCTGGTATAGGGGAGTGCCGGGGAACGGGAACATGGGCACGGGCTCGCTCACCCACACGTCATGCGCTTTCAGCTTCTGCTGCCACTTGCGGATCTCATCGCGGTTGTCGTGCTCGGTAAGGATCAGGTTGGCCTGCACCCAGGGAATTCGCCGCCGAGCGTAGATGAGCAATTCGGTGAGGCGCTCGGTGGACATGCGGCAATTCTTGTTGAGTTCGTCGCGTCCGGCATCGGTAATGGACTCGATGCCGCACTCCAGGGAAATGCAGCGCGCGCGCCCCAGCAGGTCCAGAGTTTCCTCGTTCCACAAATCAATACGAGTCTGCAGGCCGATTTTGACCTTGCGCTGCGCGATTCCCTCCAGCAGGCGGAGCACGTTTTTGCCTACGCCGAAAATTTCATCAATAAAGTAGATGTAGTCCACGCCGCGGGCCAGGACGTGGTCCACTTCCGCCAGCACCGCTTCCACATCGCGTTCGCGGAATTTGTTGCGAAACAGGGTCTTGTTGCAGAAGCTGCAAGTCCAGGGACAGCCGCGGGCAAATTCCAGTTCCGCGCCGCGCCCGGAGCCATGAAACACGTGGTGACGGTGGGCGTGCTGTTCCACGGCATAGTTGCTGAAATCGAGCGCGCCCAGGCCTTTCATGTCAGCCACAGCCAGGCTGGGGCTGATGTGTTCCCCGTTGTGGTCACGCCAGCAGCAGCCATCAATCTGCGACCAGGGCTTGGAGGCCAGCTCCGCCAGGGTATAGTCCGGTTCGCCGCGCATGGCCACGTCGCAATCCAATTTGCGCAGGCTGGCGCTGGGCGTGGCGGAAGGATGC
>DATGGJ010000056.1:0-4611 GCA_035308585.1 Terriglobales bacterium | reverse complement strand
TCGGCGGTTTTCAGCCGGGAATGTCGCCGCCTGCCGCCCGGGCGGCGTTCATCCCAGGTTTGGAACCCTGAACAGTCCCTTCAGGCGCGGGAAGGGTCGAGAAGCAGGCGGATTATCTCCTCCGGTTCGGGGCGGCGGGTGTAATCGGGATGGGCGCTGGCGTAAACGACGGCGCCGGCCTGTTCCAGAATATAGGTGGCGGGAATGGGAAGTTCCCAGCTGGAATCCCCGTTGAGAAAGGGCAAATTAACAAAGGTGCGGCTATACACCTGTTTTTGCTCCTGGGGGACCTGATAAACCAATCCAAAGCAGCGGGCCACCTGATTGCGAGAATCGCTGAGCAGGGGGAAGCGCAGGTGGTGCTGGTCGCGCATGAAGAAGGATTGCTTGGCGGTCTGGGGAGAAATGGCCACCAGGCCGGCCCCGGCGCTCTGAATTCGAGGCAGGGCAGCATTCATGGCTTCAAGTTGGGCGACACAGAAAGGGCACCAGCGCCCGCGGAAGAAGCAAATAACCAGGCGGCCGCGGCTGAGCAGTTCGGCCGAAGAAACAGGCTCGCCCTCCTGGTCCGGCAGTTCGAACTGAGGCGCCCGCGCTCCCAGGGGGAGAATGCGGTCAGCCATGCCGGAGGCGCATAGCTCCTCGACCGTGCGCCGGTTAACTTGCTGAACGTCCTCGGGAACGTACTGCGTGGCCAGCGCCTTGCGCTCTTCCAACTCCTCCCGCAAGGTAGCGGCAGGCTGACCCGGTTTGGCTTCCTCAAGGCCGCGCCATTTCATGGGAGACTCCAGGAGGAATTCTAAATCACCGGGAAGGAAAGCATTCAGCACTCAGCAATCAGCCCGCGTGGGCCCGTGCTGAAGCAGAAAATCAGCCCTCGCGGGGGTTGGCTAAGACGTTCCCCGCTGACCACTGACAACTGACCACTGCGAAGGGTCCACCGCTTTTCTACATGCCCGGCAGCTTCATGCCCGCCAGCTTGCGGGCGAAGCTGGCCTTGCCCATATCCTTGAACATCTTGCGCATCTGCGCGTACTGGCGCAGAAGTTGATTGACTTCGTGGATGGTGGTGCCGGAGCCGCGGGCGATGCGCTTGCGCCGGCTGCCGTTGATCACCTCGTGGTGGTCGCGCTCGTAGGGGGTCATGGAGTTGATGATGGCCTCCACCCGCAAAATTTCTTTTTCGTCCACCTTATCGGCCACGTTCTTAAGATTGGAAAAGGGGCCGATCTTGGGCAACATGCCGATCAGGCTCTGCAGCGAGCCCATCTTCTTCACCTGCAGCAGTTGGTCGCGGAAGTCGCCCAGGGAGAAGCCGTCGCCGGCCAGCGCTTTCTGCGCCAGTTGCTCGGCTTTTTTCTTGTCCACGGTGGCTTCCGCCCTTTCGATCAGCGAAAGGATGTCGCCCATGCCCAGAATGCGGGAGACGATGCGGTCGGGATGGAAAGGCTCGAGGGCATCGTATTTTTCGCCAATGCCGATGAACTTGATGGGCGCGCCGGTCACCTGCCGGATGGAGAGGGCCGCGCCGCCTCGGGCATCGCCATCCATCTTGGTCAGGGCCACGCCGGTGAGGGAAAGCTTTTTGTGGAACTCGTCGGCGGATTTGACCGCATCCTGGCCGGTCATAGCGTCGGCCACAAAGAGGATTTCCTGGGGATTGAGCAGCGACTTGAGCGACTGCATCTCCTCCATGAGTTGCTGGTCAATGTGCAGGCGGCCGGCAGTATCCACGATGAGCACGTCACAGCCGCTGTTCACAGCTTCTCGGCGCGCCTCTTTGGCCAGGCGCTCTACCGTGGCGGTGTTGGCCTCCCCGACCTCGCCCTCATAAATGTTGGCCCCTACCGCCTTGGCCACCACCTTCAACTGCTCGCGGGCGGCGGGACGGTAAACGTCCACGCTGACCAGCATGGGCCGGTGCCCGCCTTTTTGCAGCCAGTGGGCGAGCTTGCCCGAGGTGGTGGTTTTGCCCGAACCCTGCAGGCCGGCCATGAGCACCACCGTGGGCGGCTGGGAGGCGAACTTGAGCCGCGCCGTGTCCTGGCCCAGCAAATTGACCAGTTCGTCGCGGACGATCTTGATGACCTGTTCGCCGGGCGAGAGGGCGGTCATCACCTCCTGGCCCACCGCCTTCTCGCGGATATGGTCAATCAGGTCCTTGACCACTTTGAAGTTGACGTCGGCTTCCAGCAGGGCCAGGCGCAACTCGCGCATGGCCTCGCTGATGTTCTCCTCCGTCAGCTTGCCCTGGCCGCGCAGATTCTTGAAGGTGCGCTGCAGTTTCTCGGTTAAATTCTCAAACATATAGAAAGATTTTTCCTGGTTCGTAGAATGCGGGTGCGCTCCCGCCCACGCCCGCCGGCTGGCAACATCTTAACAGTCCCGGCGGATGCCGAAGAGCCCACCCACAGCCTCCCCCTGGCGGGGCCCAGCCAGCACCCTATGCGGTGCCCAGATCGGCTGCAGCCTACTCCACGGCGATGCCGGTGGCGACGGCGTGCGACAGCACGTCATCCATTGGTTGGCGGTTGGAAACCAGCCGGTTAGTATTGAGGTAGGGAGCGAAATCCTTCCACTGGGGATCTCCCGCTTCGTTGGCTTTCCATTGCTTGTACAGGCTCATTCCCGGAATGCCGGAGGTAGCGGCGGCATTCTCCGCCATGGTGGAACCATTCAGGGGCGGCGCGTTCAGGTTGGTGCGTTCCCCATTCACCCAAACCGCTGGCTTGGCGTACCAGGTGTTCTCGCTGGGATCAGGCTGATAAAAGTTGTATCCCGAAACGTACTGGTTGTCGCCCAGGTACTGGATGCCGGTAGCCAGGCCGACTAGCGCCGGATCCAACATGGATAGCGGAGTCATTGCGGCATTGTCCCACACGGCAGGGTTGGCGAATCCGCGATGGTTGTAGTAGTAGCCGGCGGCATAGACGCTTCCATTCTGTACCACCGCGTCATAGGTAACGCCGACCTGGTCTCGCAGCACGGTCAGTTGTCCATTCTTCCAATAAGCGGGATAGGATTCCGAGAAATCATTCAAGTTGGTCAATACGCCGAATACGTAGACATCATCACCGTAAACGCGCACCCGGTAGAACTCGTCCGCCGCTAGGTTATTGGCCAGGTCAACCGGCAGGACGCTGAAGACGCCATTCTTCCATAGCACCGGGACCATGTATTTGCTGTGGCTGGCGCTGGCGTTCGCGTAGCCCGCGTAGCCCGCCAAATAAAGATCGCTGCCGCTGAATGCCGCGCTGGTTACGATGGCGCCGTCGTAGCAAGCATCGGTAACCTCTTCAGTGCAGGCCGGCGAGATGGTGAGAATGTTGAGAGCGTTATTCTTCCAATAGGCCGGTGCGGGCACGGTCAGGCCACCGGGGCCGGTGCTCGAGGAGACCGCGCCCACTACCACCACGTCGCCGTTTGCGTTCACCGCCACCGCTTCCGCCACCGCTTGAAGATGGTTGTTGTCCGGAGTGGGCAGGTCGGTCCGCTGCCCATCTTTCCACACCACCGGCGCGCCCACGATGAGCATGGCCTCGCTGGTGCCAAAGCAGCGGGGCGAAGTACCCGATAAATAGACCGACCCCTGCAGCGTAGCTATGCCGGTGGCATAGCCGTGGCAGGTAGGATCCAGGCGGGAAAGTTGTGTGTAAGACAATCCGCTCCACACCAGCGGGAAATCACGCATGGTGGTGGCGTTGTGGGCAAAGCCCGAAACGTAAAGCGCGACGGGTGCGTTGCTGTGGCCGGAACTGCAGCCCACTACGGTCAAGCACGCCAGCAATAAGACAAGAGCGGTCAGTGCAAACAGCGATTTCATAGCCTTCTCCTCGTTTACCGTCCCCTTGCATACATATCGAGAGTCCCCCCGCAATGGCGGAGGAGTTTGTGCCACTCATCAAGCTAGCATTCGATGGTTGGGAACAGGCGGGACGGTCGGCTCAGCGAAGGTATGGGGTTTCCGGGGACCGGACTTTTCCCGAATTTGAAAACGGCCACAGGACGTGGCGGCGGCGAACTTGCGGCCCGCTTAGCCCAGCCATTGACCGTCAGAGGGAATTGCAACCTGGGCGGTTACGTCCGCCTGCTGCACCGCGGCCGCCAGTTCCTGGCGCGTAAGCAGGCAGTGGTTGATGGCTTCCATGTGGACGGCGATCACTTTGGCCGGTGGAGCGGCGCGGCAGACGGAGATCACATCGGCGGCGGTCATGGTGATGGGATCGCCTTCCAGGAAGCGGGCCGCGCCGGAATTGACCACAATCGCCGCCGGACGGAATTGGGCGATGGCTTGCTGCACCTCGGCGCACCAGATAGTGTCGCCGGCGATGTAGAGCGGGTCCTCGCCCGGCCCGCGCAGCACAAAACCGGAAACCGGCGCCATCTTCCGGCCAATCTCACCGGTGCCGTGCTGGCCCGTGGTGCGGGTGACCTCCAGGGCGTTCCAGATCAAGCTGGTCTGCAAGGGCTGTACTCTGGTGAACCCCTGGGCGCGCAGTTTCTGGGCGTCTTCCGGCTGGCACAGCAGGGGAACGTGCTTGGGAAGCTCGCGCGCGGCCGCGTCGTCCCAGTGGTCGCGGTGGGTGTGGGTGAACAGAACCGCGTCCAGGT
>DATGGJ010000055.1:0-6233 GCA_035308585.1 Terriglobales bacterium | reverse complement strand
CGATATCGTCGATCTCGTCGCCGATGATGTTGCGCCGCCGCAGCGAGGTGATCACCGCGAATGCGCCCAGGTTCATGAAGGTGTACACCAGCAGGTACAGCATGATCGCCATGATGCCGGTGGAGTTGTTCTGGCCGTCCGAGGCGACAAGCCCCAGCAGCATGTAGCCGACATGCGCGATGGACGAGTACGCCAGCAGGCGCTTCGTGTTGGTTTCCGTGATCGCCGCGAAGTTGCCGACGATCATCGTCGCAATGGCCACGAAGATGAGCAGCGGCACATAAAGCGAGCGCAGCGGATACAGACCGAACAGGAAGACGCGAAGCAGTAGCGCCCAGCCCGCAGCCTTCACGGCAACCGACATGAAGCCGGTGATGCTGGTGGGCGCGCCCTCGTAGGCGTCCGGCGCCCATTGATGGAACGGTACCGCCGCGATCTTGAAGAGCAGGCCGGTGGTGGTCGCCAGCAGCGCGAAGATCACAACCGGATCAGTTGGCCGCGTGGCGATGATGCGTTGCAGCCCGTGCGCGATCTCCTGCAGATTGGTGCTGCCCGTCAGACCGTAGAAGAGCGACAGGCCGTAGGCGAAGATTCCCGAGGAGAAGGCGCCCAGCAGCAGATACTTCAGCGCGGCTTCGTTCGAGCGGCGGTCGCGCCGCAGGAAACCCACGAGCACGTAGGTCGAGATGGCCATCAGCTCCAGGCCGATGAACAGCAGCACCAGGTCGTCACCCGCCGCCATGCACATCATGCCCACAATCGAGAACAGCATCAGCGCGTAAAACTCGCCGTGATTTTCTTCTTCGACTTCGAGATAGCGGACCGACATCAGCACCGCGATCGCGCCACCCGCCAGGAACAGGTAGAAGAAGTAGATGGCGAAGGGATCGACCACTAGCGAGCGCATGAAGCCTGTATCGATGAAGCCGAGCCCGCGCTGCTGCGCGATGTGATAGGCCCAGTGCAGCTTGCCGGTCGCCACCGCCGCGAAGCCTATTCCGACGAGCGCGGTGACCGCGTTGAGTTTCTTCCATCGCTTTGGCAGCGCCAGGTCAAGCATCAGGATGCCCAGCGCGAACAGCGCCAGCAGAAGCATGGGAAGCGCCAGCAGGTAGTCGGTTGTCGAAAGGTATTGTGTGAGGTAGTTGATCACAAGGTCCTCACTTGCTCAGCGCGAGTTTCGTCGCGTTCACATGAGCAGCTGTAATCAGCTGATTGTCATTCCGAGCGGAGTTGGTAGAGCGAGCCTTCAGAGCCTGCCCTGAGCTTGCCGAAGGGCTCGCGTCCGCCGTTCCCTCATAAGACTTGTCATCCCGAGCGGAGCCGGCGAACGGGGCCCCCGACAAGCGCGCCTTTTGCGCTTGTTGGGGTGTTTCAGCCGGCGTAGTCGAGGGACCTGCTGTTCCCGCGCGCGCCGGAGAAATCTCCTGTCGTGCCGCCGGGCGGAAAGCCCCGCTCGTAGCTGTCACGAGTGCCCCTGACGCGCCCTGCGTCACCGCAGCAGGTTTCGCCGCTTCGGACGCCTTCGCAGGTTGCACCGCGACCGGCGTTGCCGGCTGTCCCGCCAGCACCGGCTTCTGCAGCCCCGGATAATCCGGCCGCACCGTCGCCACCAGGTTGTTCACCGGCGTCGACAGAATCTGGAAGAACGGCTTGGGATACAACCCGATCCACAGCGCCAGCGCGACCAGCGGAACGAACGTCGCCAGCTCGCGACCGCTCAGGTCCAGCAGCTTCTCGTTCTTGGGATTGTTTACCGGCCCGAAGAACACGCGCTGATAGAGCCACAGCAAATACGCCGCTGCGAGAATCACGCCCGGCACCGCCCACGCGGCCCCGATGTTGTTCTCCATGAACGTGCCCTGCAGAATCGTGAACTCGCCGACAAATCCGTTCAGCAGCGGCAGGCCCATCGACGACATGAACATGATCAGGGTGATCGTCGCGTAGATCGGCATGACGTTCGAGATGCCCCCGTACTCGGAGATCTCGCGCGTGTGCCGCCGCTCGTACAGGATGCCGACGATCAGGAACAGTGCGCCGGTGGAGATGCCGTGGTTGATCTGCTGCAGCACCGAGCCGCTCAGGCCCAACGGGTTGAGGGCGAAAATGCCCAGGGTGCAGAAGCCCAGGTGGCTGACCGAGGAGTAGGCCACCAGCTTCTTCATGTCCTTCTGCATGAGCGAGACCAGGGCGCCGTAAATGATGGCCACGATAGAGAGGCCGATCATCCAGCCGCGCACCGTGGGGTGCGTGACCACGCCGGGGAAGAAAGGCAGCGAGAAGCGGATGAAGCCGTAGGTCCCCATCTTCAGCAAAACGCCAGCCAGGATGACGGAGCCGGCGGTGGGCGCTTCCACGTGCGCGTCGGGCAGCCAGGTGTGGAAGGGGAACATCGGCACCTTGATGGCAAAACCGATAAAGAACGCCAGGAAGAGCCAGATGGCGAAGTGGAAGGGGATGGCGGGCGCGGTCTTATACAGCTCGGGGATGCTGAAGGTGTAAACGCCGGTGACGCTGTGGTTGTTGAAATAAAGGAAGAGGATGCCGAGCAGCATGAGCACGGAGCCGAGCAGGGTGTAGAGGAAGAACTTGATGGCGGCGTAAAGCTTGCGGGGCCCGCCCCAGATGCCGATGAGCAGGTACATGGGGACGAGCATGGCTTCCCAGAAAACGAAGAAGAGGAAGAAATCCAGGGCCATGAAGACGCCGAGCATGCCGGTCTGCAGCACCAGGAACCAGGCGTAGTACTCCTTGGTGCGCTCCTCGATGGCGGACCAGGAGGAGAGGATGGAAATCCACCCCAGCAGGGTGGTGAGCATGATGAGAAGGAAGGAAATGCCGTCAATGCCCAGGTAGAAGCCGGCGCCGATGGAGGGGATCCAGGTATTAGGCGCGCCTTCAATGAACTTGAAGCCGGGCTGGAAGCGCTGCGCCCAGAACCAGGGCACCAGCGGCAGCGAGACCAGCAAGCCGGCAAGGGCAAAGATGTTGGCGATCCAGCGCACCGCGTTCTTGTTTTCCCGCGGCACAAAGAGAAGGAGAATCGCCCCCGCCAGCGGGGTGAACAAGATGATGGAAAGAATGTGATTGTGCATAAAAGCAGTTCTCAGTTGTCAGTTGTCAGAAAACCAGCGTGCGTTCCCAACGAACTGACCATTACCGCCAGGCGTAATACGCCACAAAACCCAACAAACCCGCGACCATAACAAACGCGTACCACTGCACCAGGCCCCACTGCAGCAGGCGCACCGGGTACGACAAAATTTTGGAAACAAAAGCGGGGCCGTTCACGAAAACGCCGTCAATGACGTAGGTATCCCATAGGCGCGAGAGTGTGCCGAAGGCGCGTGTGCTCCAGCCGGCGCCGTTGACCGCGCCATCAATCACGTACTTGTCAAAATCGGAGGTGGCTTCCCCCAATCCCATGGCTCCCAGGCGCACGGGTCCCAGCGTTCGTCGCCCCGTGAAGAGGTAGTCGTAACCTTCATCCACGTAATACTTGTTCAGCAGAAGCTGGTAGGCGGGGGGCGCCACGGAGGCGATGGGCTCCACGTAGCCGCGGTCGGCGTGGCGGTAGAACTTCCACGCCAGTCCCCACCCGCCGAAGGCGACGGCCACCGACAGAAACATCAGGGTGTACTCGGTGCCGCTGGTGTGCTCGGCCTGCGCTTCTCCGGCAGCCAACTGGGCCGGCGCTTGCTGCGCCAGAACCTGCGCTTCCGGCGCGAACACCGGCTTTAAGAATTCGCCAAAGCGGTCGGAGCCGCCCAGGCTGTGCGGCAATCCCAGATACCCGGCGAAAATGGAGAAGAACGCCAGGATGATGAGCGGCCACGTCATCGAGCGGGGCGATTCGTGAATGTGGTGCTCCACCTCGTGATCCATGCGCGGGCGGCCATGGAAGGTCAGGTACATCAGCCGGAACATGTAGAGCGCAGTCATAGCGGCGGTGACCCAGCCGATGATCCAGAGCACGTGGTAGGCGCTGCTGTCCTTGGCCCAGGACTGCCATAGAATTTCGTCCTTGGAGAAGAAGCCAGCAAATCCGGGAATGCCGGCAATGGCCAGAGTGGCGAAGAACATGGTCCAGTGGGTGATGGGAATGCGCTTGCCCAGGTCGCCCATGTTGCGCATGTCCTGCTCGCCGCTAATGGCGTGAATGACCGAGCCGGCGCCAAGGAACAGCAGCGCTTTGAAGAAGGCGTGGGTAAACACGTGGAAGACGCCGGCGGCGAAAGCGCCTACGCCCAGGGCCAGGAACATGTAGCCGAGCTGGGAGATGGTGGAGTAGGCGAGCACACGCTTGATGTCGTTCTGCACCAGGCCGATGGAGGCGGCGAAGATGGCGGTCAGGGCGCCGACGATGGCCACCACCTTCATGGCTTCCGGGGCCAGCACGAAAAGCGCGTTGGAGCGGCAGACCATGTACACGCCCGCAGTCACCATGGTGGCAGCGTGGATGAGGGCGGAGACCGGCGTGGGACCTTCCATGGCGTCGGGCAGCCAAACGTAAAGCGGCAGCTGCGCCGACTTGCCGCAAGCGCCCACAAAGAGGAGCAGCGCGGCCATGGTGATGATGGGATCGCCCACGGCAAACTGCCCGCTGCGCGCCAGGTGAGTCACGGTGGTGAACTGGAACGAACCGAAGTACCACGCGATGGTGAACATGCCCATCAGGAAGCCGGCATCGCCGATGCGGTTCACGATGAACGCTTTGTTGGCGGCGGCGCTGGCCGATGGGCGATGGAAGAAGAATCCAATCAGCAGGTAGGAACACAAGCCCACGCCTTCCCAGCCCACAAAGAGCATGGGGTAATTGTTCCCCAGCACCAGCGTGAGCATGGAAAACATGAACAGGTTCATGTAGCCGAAGAAGCGGTAATAGCCGCCCTCGTGGGCCATGTAGCCGACCGAGTAGATGTGGATCAGCATGCCCACGCCGGTTACGAACAGCAGCCAGATAAGAGAGAGCGGGTCAAGCAGGAAGCCCACATCGGCCTTGAACTCCACCGGGCCGTTGTGGGTGAGGTAGGTGAGGTGGCCGGTGCCGCTGCCCAGCCAGGTGTACATCACCTTCTCAAAGGGCGCGCCGTTGTTGGCGTGCATCCAGGGCACATACTGGAGGGCGGCGCCGCAGGCCATAACAAAAGCCAGAACCGTGGCGCCTACACAGATGGCGCTGACGGCGGACTTGGAGAGCTTGCGCCCGAAGAAGAACATGGCGGCGGCGCCAAAGGCCGGCAGCAGCGGAATGATCCAGATGTGGGTTAGGAAGAACATGTGTTTTTGGCTACTAGCTTCTAGCTACCAGCTGCTAGCTGCTAGCTAGTAGCTATCAGCGATAAGTTCCAGCAAGTAGTACCTAGCAATTAGCATTTAGCCCGTGAACCGCGTTGCCGATGCGCGTGGCCGACTAAATGCTACGTGCTAATTGCTAAGTGCTTCCGTACACCAACGACCAACTACTCACTACCAGCTACCCCGCTCACCACTTCAACAAATCCACCTCATCCACGTTCACCGTCTCCTTATTGCGGAAGAAGGCGATCAGAATGCCCAGTCCGACGGCGGCTTCGGCGGCGGCGTCGGCGATAACGAACACCGCAAACACCTGGCCGTGCAGCCCGTAGAGGCGCGAAAAGGCGACCAGGTTGAGGTTCACCGCGTTGAGGATCAGCTCGATGGACATCAAAATGATGACCACATTGCGGCGGGTGAGCACGCCGATGGTGCCCAGCACGAACAGCGCCGCGGCCACGACCAGGTAATGAAGAGTGGTGATTGGAACCATAAAAGCAGCTTCCAGCTAATTAGCTCCTAGCTCCTGGCTCTGAGACGTCATCTGTCGGCTCTCGGTTCTCATCTGCCTGAACGCGAAATGATCGGCATTGCACGCGAGATCTAAGAGTTCCTTCGCTGCGCTCAGGATTTCGGCTGGTGGCTCAAACGCCGCCAAACCGCCTCAACTTCGGGGCTAAAGCCCCTCAGAATGACGCCTGCTCAGGCCGAGTTCTGTTGCCGACTCCTGTCTACCGACTCCCGACTGCCTGCTTCACCAGCTACCAACTGCTAACGACCAGCCACTAAATTCTCTTCTTCGCCATGACTACCGCGCCCACAATCGCCACCAGCAGCAGGAGGGAGGCGATTTCAAAGGGCAGCATGTAGGTGCCGTAGAGCCACACCGCCACCTGCTGCGTGTTCAACTGCTCCGGCAACTGCACGGCGCG
>DATGGJ010000054.1:0-2786 GCA_035308585.1 Terriglobales bacterium | reverse complement strand
GCGGGTGTTCGAAACCCGCGAATCTTTTGTGAAGCTGTGGCTGGGCTCGGGGCAGGTGTTCCTGTGGAGCGAAGGCGCGCGTCCGCCCCAGTTGGAAGGGCTCACAGTTTATGAACTGGCGCACAGCGGGGGAAAGTACATTCTGAGCAACCGCGCTAATCCCTAGTTCACTTTTCACCACGGAGACACAGAGGCACAGAGAAGAATTGACGATTGAAGATTGTCGATTGACGATTGAAAAAACACCACGTTGAGGCTGGAAGAGGCGAGCGGCCGAAGAGAATTCCCACAATCCACGCCATTTAAATTCGGACTTACTCGCTGGGCGAGTCCAGCGGCACCAGGCGCTTGTTGCGCACCAGGAACTTTTTCCCGCGCCAGGTAATGGTGTGTCCGAAGAAGCTGCCCGCCCACACCGCCACAGACACCAGCTCGCGCAGCGGCACCAGCCACAGGTCGCGCACGATTTGCGAATCGTGGAGCACGCCCACACCCACTACCAGGGCGGTTATCAGGCGCACAAAGAAGGCCACTCCGAGCAGCGCCCAGGCCCAGGAAGCGCCGCGGGAAAAAGCCACAGCCAGAATGGCCCAGAAAAATCCAAAGGTAAAGATCAGGCCCACGTATCCCCAGCGGCGAGAGTCGCGCGTGCTCCGTCCCCAGCGCATCTGGTGTTGTAGAAACTCGGCAAAGCTGTAATCGGGCACAAAGGTTTCCACCACCAGGTCGGCCAGCACCACTTCATGACCGGCGCGAGCCACGCGATAGCCCAGTTCGAAATCGTCGGCCAGATAATCCAGCAGGCCGGCAAAGCCGCCAATGTCGGCCAGCGCCTGGCGGCTCACCGCCAGGGTTGAGCCCAGAGCGAAGCGCATGCCGCCTTCAATCTGGCGCGCCGCCAGCACCCCGCCCATGAATTCGCCGCTGATGCCCAGCGCCTCCAGGCGCGAGCCCAGGGTGCGGCCGGCGATGCCGCGATAAAAACAGGTCACCAGCCCCACTTTGGGCTGGCAAAAATGCTCCATCACGCGCCGGAGATAATCCTTGGGCACGTGAATATCGCTGTCGTTGACCAGCAGGTAAGGATGGCGCGCCGCCTGTTCCATCTGGATAAGGTTGCTCACCTTGGTATTGGCGCCCAGGCGCTGGCCGCACACCACCAGCTGGATGGCGACGCCAGGAAACTCCTCCTGCAATCGCTGCACATCGGCGACCACGGGGTCTTGTGGGTCATCCACGCCGAAAATGATTTCGTACTGGGGATAATCCTGCAGGCAATGGCTGCGGAAGCACTCATAGATGTGTGGATCGGAGCCGCGCAAAGGTTTGAGAATGCTTACCGGCGGGGCGAACGGTTCGCCGGCGCCCAGGAAGGTGCCGGGGCGCCGCCGCGGGTGGAGGTAGGCGCGCGCGCTCCAGATGCAGAGCAGGTAGAAGCCGATGCCGCAAGCCGCCAGCACCGTGGTGATGATCTGAAGAAGGAAAAGGACTCGCATCGGGCTCGCTATTCGTAGCGCAAGGACTCAATGGGGTCAAGATTGGCGGCTTTCCACGCCGGATAAATGCCGAACAGCAGGCCTTCGGCGGCAGCGGAGCCAAAGCCGAAGCCGGTCCAGAACACCGACATCCGCGCCGGCAACGACGACCAGAGCGCGGGGATAGCGTAGGTGATGGCCGCGCCTGCCGCCACTCCCAATATTCCGCCCATAGCAGTCAGAGTAATGGCTTCCAGCGTGAACTGCAAAAGGATATCGCGGCGGCGCGCTCCCAGCGCCTTGCGCACGCCAATCTCGCGGGTGCGCTCGGTCACGGAAACCAGCATGATGTTCATTACGCCCACGCCGCCCACCAGCAGGCCGACGCTGGAGACGGCGAACATGAAGATAAAAATGGCCCCGGTAATCTCATTCCAGAAATCAGAGAACGAGTCCTGGGTGAAGATGGAGAAGTTATCGGGCTTATCGGCGGGCACGTGCCGGCGGCGGCGCAACAGTTCGCGCATCTCGTCCATGGCTTTGGGCATGTCTTCGTGGGAGGTGGCTTTCACCGTGATCCAATGCGCCTTCTGCTCCGGGTGCAGCTTGCGGAAGGTGGTGAGGGGGAAGAAGATTTTGTTGTCCTCCGGGTTCTCGCCGCCGGCGAACACCGTCTTCTGCGGTTCGGCCACGCCCACCACCTCAAACGATTGCCCCTCCACCTGCAGTTCCTTGCCGTCGGGGTCTCCGGTGGGGAAGAGGGTGTCCGCGGTGTGCGGTCCGAGCACGATGACAGCCGCATGGCGGGCGTCATCCATCTCGCTGAACCAGCGTCCGGAGCGCATCTGCATGTCGTAAACGTCTTTTACGGCGGCGGTGTCGCCTTCCAGGATGACGTTCTTGGCCTTGTGGCCCTGGTATTTGACCTCGAAGGTGCCGGCGCCGAATTCGGGCATAAAGTAGCGCACCCCGGTGGTCACCGCCTTCACGTGAGGCAGCACCTTCATGGCTTCAGCATCGCCGAAGGTCAGTTCCCGGCGGGTGCGCATCTCCTCCGAAGGACGGCCGAAGGTGAACACCTCCATGTGGAAGGCGAAGATGAGGTTGGAGCCCATGGAGCCGATGACGCCGCGCACATTGTCATTAAGGCCGCGCACCACGGAGGAAATGCCGATGACTACGGCCACTCCGATCACGATGCCGAGCACGGTAAGGGACGAGCGCAGCTTGTTGACCCGGATGGTGTCCAGGGCCATGCGAACGATCTCGGTGTAGTCACTGCGCCGCATAGAAAAGCAGTTTCAAAGTTTC
>DATGGJ010000053.1:0-1572 GCA_035308585.1 Terriglobales bacterium | reverse complement strand
TATGCGTCGGTCAGCCGCTTCCGCATCAACGACCTGCGCCCCTACGTCTATCGCACCCACGACGGCGGCAAGACTTGGCAGCTGATCACCAGCGGGCTGCCGGACAATGCTCCCGCTGACACGGTGCGCGAAGACCCGGTGCGCAAGGGACTGCTCTTTGCCGGCACCGAAACCGGCGTGTACGTCTCTTTCGACGACGGTGACCTTTGGCAATCACTGCAGCTGAACCTGCCCAACACTTCCATGCGGGACTTGACCATTCACGGCAATGACCTGATTGTGGCCACGCATGGCCGCTCATTCTGGATTCTGGACGACATTCTGCCTCTACGGCAGCTCACGGCGGGGCTGGCCAATTCGCCGGCCTACCTGTTCCAGCCCGCCACCGCCTACCGGGTGAGGCGCTCTACTTACACGGATACGCCCCTTCCTCCCGACGAGCCCGCGGGCCAGAACCCGCCCGATGGCGCTATTTTCGACTACTACCTTGCCCAGCCCGCCTCGGGAGCGCTAACACTCGAAATTCTGGATTCGGAGGGCAAGGTGGTCCGCCGCTACTCCAGTACCGACAAGCCGCCAGTTACAGAAGCCGAACTGAAGAAGCAGCTCATCCCGCTGTACTGGATCCGCATGCCGCAGGTCTTATCCGCCGGAGCCGGCGCCCACCGCTGGGTCTGGGACCTGCACTACACCACGCCCGTGGCCACGCACTACTCGTATCCCATCTCGGCGGTTCCGCATGACACGCCACGAGTGCCGCTGGGACCGCGCGCCCTGCCAGGCCACTACACGGTGCGGCTGACGGTGGATGGGAAGACCTACAGCGCGCCGTTGACCGTCAAGATGGACCCGCGGGTGAAAACACCGCCTGCCGGCTTAGAGCAGCAGTTCCAGACGGAGCTCCGGCTGGCATCCATGATGACGCAGGCTGCGGAGGCTGTGCTGCAGGCGCGCTCCGCTGCCGGCCAACTGCGCGAGCTCGCCGCCCAGGCCAGCGGATCGGTAAAGGACGCGATCACCGCTTTTGAAAGCAAGCTCTCGGCGGTGGCGGGGAAGCCGGGTGGATTCTCCACACCTCCCTCGGAGCAGGTGACCCTCACCCGCATAAACGGAGAGGTAAGCACCCTCTATGGCGAGGTGGACCGCGCCGATGCCGCGCCCAACCTGGCCCAGGTAAACGCCGTGACGGAGACGGAGCGGAATTTTGCGGCTGCCATGCAGCGCTGGAACGCGCTCAAGAACACGGACCTGCCATCACTGAACCGCCAACTGCAGGGTGCCGGCCTGCCGGAGGTGCAGCTGCGCGCAGCCCCGGCGAACGATGAAGGGGAAGAGGAATGAAGGAGCATTCTGTTCGCGCTTGTTCTTCCTTTGTCCACCGGATTCATGCCTCACCCAGGGCCATGCTGAAGACCGCTGAGGCCCCATGTGGCATTGGTGCGGCGCTTCAAATTGACGCCCGTCACCTTTGTCCCTGAACATGTGAAAATACCTTGTCGGCGGGGATACGTGGAATGAAATATCGGCAGCTGGGCAAGACCGGACTCGAAGTCAGTGAAATCGGCTATGGCG
>DATGGJ010000052.1:0-2654 GCA_035308585.1 Terriglobales bacterium | reverse complement strand
CAGAACAAGCGGGCGTGTGCCCTCACGTCCGGGGCCAACCCGCCTGCCACATTTCAGCTACAATCCCAGCACAACCTGGGTTGCTGCCAATATAATCTTTAGATATCTCATGGTGCGGGACGGGTACTACTACGGGTTTGCTCTGCTGGGGGTGGCGGTGCTGGTAAGTTGGCTGACCAACCCGGCCTGGGGTGTGCCAGCGCTGGTGCTGGCGGCTTTTTTCCTGTGGTTCTTCCGAGATCCGGAACGCGTGATTCCGGCCACCCCGGGAGCGGTGGTTTCGCCCGCCGACGGCAAGGTCACCGATGTATCTACGGTGGATGTCGAGGGGGCGTCGCGGCGGCGCATCAGCATTTTCCTCAGCGTATTTGATGTGCACGTGAACCGCTCGCCCATTGCCGGCGTAATTCGCGACGTGCGCTACCAGCGCGGCCAGTTCGGCAACGCCATGGGAGAGCAGAGTGCGCAGCACAATGAGCAGAATATCGTGACCGTGGAAGGCGAAGGCCACACCATCGTGTTCAAACAGATTGCCGGTTTGCTGGCGCGGCGCATTGTGTTCCACAAGCATATTGGCGATACCGTGGAGCGCGGCCAGCGCGTGGGCATGATCAAATTCGGCTCGCGGACCGATATCCTGCTGGATGCCGTCGCCAATGTGCAGGTGAAGGTAGGGGATCGAGTGAAGGGGGGCGCGAGCGTGCTGGCCTACGTGAGCTCCCAGCGGCTCGAGTTGCAATCCACTCTCGCTTCTCAGGGCCGGAGCGGAGGTCAGCCATGACAGAACCGCCTTTTCCCATGCGCCGCAAAGAGGACGAGCCCTTTCGCGAGAAGCGGCAGCGCAAAGGCGCGTACCTGATTCCTTCGCTGTTCACCACCGCCAATATTGCCGCCGGTTATTACGCCATCTCGCAGGTGATCCAGGCCAGCGTGATGGAGCCGTGGCATTTTGACAATGCGGCCAAGGCGATTGGTCTGGCCATCATCTTCGACGCGCTGGACGGGTTCTTCGCCCGCATGACCCGCACCAGCAGCGACTTTGGACGCGAACTCGATTCTCTGGCTGACGTGGTCACCTTTGGGGTGGCGCCCGCCCTGCTGGCGTGGATGTGGGGCTTTCACCTCCTCCCCCCCATGACTCACACCGAACTGCACAGCTCACTGATGCAGGCGGGAATCATCGGCAGCTTTGTGTTCCTGATGGCGGGAGCCAGCCGTCTGGCCCGCTTCAACATCCAGGTGAACCCGCAACCTTCCAATCCCGGCCGGCCGGGCAAGAAATATTTTGTCGGCATGCCCATTCCGGCGGGCGCGGGCGTGGTGGCGGCGGTGGTGCACTTTGCCGCCGGCGATCCCATCGCCCTGTGGTGGGTGGCCCTCATCTGGCTGGTGCTCATGCTGGGCGCCGCCTTTCTCATGGTGAGCACCTGGCGCTTTTACAGTTTCAAGGACATTGACTGGCGGCGCCGCCATCCGTTTCGCCTGATTGTGGTCTTCGGGCTGCTGTTTGCTGCCATCTGGTTCTTCTCCCGGCCGGTGCTCTTCCTGATCGCCATGACCTACATGCTCTCGGGCGTGTTCTGGCGGCTGATGTACCTCATCCACCGCCGCGGCAATCCCCCGCCCCCTCCGCCGTACAAAGAAGCCACGGAGTTGCGATGACGCAGGATTCCAAGCCGGCTTCCTCATCCTCGCGCCCCCTGTCGCGCGCCGCGGGCAGTTTTCGTGTGGCCATCGTGGGTGCAGCCACGCTGAAAGGCAAGGAACTGGCGGAGGTGCTGAGCGACCGCAATTTTCCCCGCCGCGATGTGAAGCTGCTGGACGACGATGAATCCCTGGGCCAATTGGAGGCGGTGGGCGATGAATTGAGCTTTGTCCAGGCGGTGCGCCCGGAACACTTCGAAAACGTTGACTTCGCCTTTTTCACCTCCGAAGAGACCTTTACCCGGCGCCACTGGGAGATGGCCCGCCAGGCCGGCTGTGCCATTGTGGACCTTTCCTTCGGCCTGGAAAACGCGCCCGGCGCGCTTCTGCGCTCGCCCTGGGTGGAACGGCAACTGGGGCGCGCTCCTTCCCCCGACCTGGAGCCCGCACCCGTGGTGGTGGCTCATCCCGCCAGCGTGGCCCTGGCGCTGTTGATATTGCGCGCGCAGAAGGCCGGCGGGCTGAATTCGGCGACCGTCACGCTTTACGAACCAGCCTCGGAGCAGGGCCGCCGGGGCATGGATGAACTGCACGAGCAGACCGTCAACCTGCTCTCTTTTCATGATCTGCCCCGGCAGGTCTTCGATACCCAGGTGGCCTTCAACCTGGTGGCGCGCTACGGCCAAAAGGCGCTGCTGCCGCTGGAAACCGCCGAGCGCAGGGTCCTTGATCACTACCAGCGCATCTCCGCGGGACAGGCGCTGCTGCCTGCCCTGATGCTGGTGCAGGCTCCCATCTTCCACGGGCACGCATTTTCCATTTATTTTGAAATGGCGGAGATGGTATCGGTAGGCGACATGACGCAGGCGTTGGCGGGCGAGCATGTGCTGGTGAGCCGGGCGGGGGAGGAATCGCCGAGCACGGTCAGTGCCGCCGGCCAGGGCGATATTTTGCTGACCTGCCGCCGCGATGCCAGTCATGAAAATGGTATCTGGGTATGGGCTGCAGCC
>DATGGJ010000051.1:0-6015 GCA_035308585.1 Terriglobales bacterium | reverse complement strand
CTACGCTTCAAACATGAAAGCCGAAACCCGCAAATACATCCAGGTGTTGCTGGCGGTGGCACTCATCGCGGCCGCGGTGCGCCTGATCATCATCTTTCGTGAGCGCCACGAAGCGGTGGGGCAGGCCAAGGCAAAGGCCGCACCCCCTCTCGATCCCACGTTCTACGTGGTCCCCAAGAAGCTTTACCCCTACGACCTGAAATCGGCGCGCCAACTCACCCAGCAGCCGGCTTGGGTGAAAGAGGGCTACAAGTACTACTACTATCCCTACGACCCGGTTCGGCGCCGCACGGATTTTGGCCATGACGCCGGCCTGCTGGGTCCCATTGAGAAGCTGAATATCCGTGACGTCGTCACCGACGTCACCCCGGGAGCGCGCGACCAGCGCCAGGTAGTAGCCGTATTCGACAAAGGCGGGAAGAGCTTCGCCGTGCCCATCGGGGTTCTCAAGGGCGGGGACTACCGCATTTATTCCGACGAGATGTTCTTCATCCAGGACCCGCACCAGCTTTACAACGTCTGGCCCAGGGAGGTGTGGCAGGCCATTGACCAGCACCAGGCCAAGCCCGGCATGGACGAAATTCAGGTAAGCTTTGCCCTGGGCATGGGTGTGCCGCAGCCGTCCGACGAACCTGACGTGAAGACGGTGCAATTCCCCAACGGCGGCAAGCCTGTGGAAATCACCTTCCGCAAGGGCCGGGCGGTGGACATTCGTCCCGGTGGCTCCGCCTGAGCGTCACTTGAGAGGCGGCGACTTCGGACCCGCCGGCTTGTCCTCCTCCACTCGGAGCTTGCCATCCTCATCGGCGTAGAAGGCCCGATGGTCAGGGCCATACTGCTGGGGAACAGCGGTGAGCTCATAGCTGTCTTTCTTGGCCCGGTAGTGGATGGCGTAGTCGCCACGCTGAGTCGTGTGGGCCATGCGCTTGGTGAAGGAGCCGGTACCGGCCAGTGCCGCCAGCGAAGGGGCGTACTCGTTGTGCCGTTTGAAGTAGATCTTGTCCGCCCGGGTAACGGTGCGCATGTAGCCCAGTATCAGGTATTCCACCTCAGACCTGGCGGGGTCGCCGCGGAATTTGGGCTGATAAGGGGTCTGGGCGGCGGAGGGCGCGGCCGGCTCCGCTTGCGGCCAGGCGGCAACACTCAGAAGGCCGACTGCCAGCAGGCTCAGGGTAATGGCGAAGGCTAGCTTGGGAGCTCGATTCATGGTGTTTTTTCCAATTCCATCTTCCTCCCATTTGGATGCGGCGTATATTGCCCGATCGAGTTCCGTCCTCTTTCCAAGTTGAACAAATACAGCTATGCTAGCGCCAACCCCAGAAGGATAAACTATGAAACCGGCCGCAAAACCGGCGAAGAAACCGCACATTCGCATCGCCGTGGTGGAAAGCGATCCCCTGCGCTTTGTTGGCTTCCGCGCCCTGTTTGATTCCGAGCCGGATTTTGAGCTCGTCTCCTCGAGCGTGGCGGAACTGGCGCACCAGGAGGGCATTGACCTGGTGCTGTTGGGCAGCCGCGGGGGCCCCAACCTGTTCGACGTGATGGCCAGCCTGAAAGCCGCCCGCCCCGATCTGCGCATCATCGTGACCGGCTCCGGCGCCGACGACGAGACCATTCTCAAGGCCATAGCCGCGGGCGCCAAGGGGTACGTGGATGAGGCGGCCGCGCCGGCGGAATTCACGCAGGCCATTCGCATCGTGAACCAGGGCTCGGTGTGGGCGCCGCGCCGCGTACTCTCCATGTTTATTGAGCGCGTCAGTTCCTCGCCCGGGCGCATCTTTCCCGCCGGCCGGGTCACCTTCACCGATCGTGAAAAAGAAGTGCTGGAGATGCTGGTGGCCGGCCGTTCCAACAAGGAGATCGGGGCGGCGCTGGGCATTGAAGAGCGCACGGTGAAAGCCCACGTCGCCAAGTTGATGCGCAAAGTGGGGGTGCAGAATCGCATCGCGCTCTCGGTGCACGCCATCACGCATTCGCTGGTAACAGCGAAATAGCGGGCGTTACCAAGGGCACCTCCCCTTGGTAACCTTGTCGCTTTTTTCCCCCCACCCCATACTGCACTCACCTACCACAGAACCTGGGAGACGGGGTCGGGATTGATGAAGGGTCACAATCTCGGCCCCGCTTTTTTTGACACAAACCTCACCACAAAGGACACAGAGGGTTCTGAATCTCAATCCTCGGCTCGCCTATTTGTTCGTTGTGCTGCCGGCGATTTAGCCTTTCAACATTAATTTCCTTTATGTACTCAGTGTTTTCTGTGGTTCATCCATGTTTTCTCACCTGGTGTTTTTTCACCGCTATTTTGCCGGGGCTCTTGACCTGCCGCCCACTTGGGGTATTTCCTATGAGTGCCCGTCCGGCCGCTGAGCGCGCGGGCAGTTCCGGTGGAGGTAGAGGATGAAGACATTTATCGCTGCAATTGTGATTTGCGCTGCCACGTTCGCCTTCGCCCAGACCGCGGCCAGCGAAAATGCCGACCAGAGCAAGGCGGTGGAGCGGGTGCAGGCTGCCTCCGAGGTGATCAACGAGATCATGTCGGCGCCCGACAAAGGCATTCCCATGGAAGTGATGGGTTCGGCGCAATGTGTGGCGGTAGTGCCCTCCATGCTTAAGGGCGGTTTCATCTTCGGCGGCCGCTACGGCCGCGGCGTGGCCAGCTGCCGTACCCCCAAGGGCTGGAGCGCGCCGGCTTTCTTCACCATCAAGGGCGGCAGCTTTGGCTTCCAGATTGGCGGCCAGGCGGTGGACCTGATCATGCTGGTGATGAATGAGAAGGGCATGCGCAACCTGCTCTCCAGCAAGTTTCAGGTTGGGGCTGATGCATCCGCCGCTGCGGGTCCAGTGGGCCGCCATGCGGAAGGCTCCACTGACTGGAAGATGCGAGCGGAAATTCTCACTTACTCGCGGGCGCGTGGCATCTTTGCCGGGGTGAGCCTCAATGGCGCCGTGGTCAAGCAGGACAAGTCCAGCACACGTGAGTTCTACGGGCGCATGGTGCCCTTCCGCACCTCACTGACCGGCGAAATCCAGTCGCCTGACGGCGCGCGGCCGCTCATGGTTTCGCTGAGCAAGTTCGCCACCGAAGCGGCCAAGTAATTGATGAATGATGATTGAAGGCTGACGACTGAGAAGCAATTGACGATTGAAGGAGCCCTGCGCCGGAACTGGAATTTTTGAACCGACTGAGAATCTCACAAATCCTCAATCATCATTCTTCAATCGTCAGTTAATGGTGGTGCTCCTCTCCTTCCGCATGATGGTGCTCCTCTTCTGATTCCTGGAACACCGCGGGCACGCCCAGGCTTCCCTTGGGCGGCAGATGGCGTATGAAGCGCACCATGGCCCACATTTCGTTGTCATCCAAAATGCCTTGCCAGGCGGGCATGCCGCTGAAACGGATGCCGTTCTGGATGATGATCTTCAGTTGACCGTCGGTGAAATCCTGCACGCTGTGGTCGCTCAATTCGGGAACATTCGGCGACATCTTGTTGGCGAAGGGCACCCCGGTGTTGTGGCCGTCCAACCCGTGACAAACCTGGCAATGATGGCTGAAATGTTCCTGGCCGGTTTTTACCACTTCGGGAGTATCGGGTAACGGGTTCTTTAGATTTTTGCCGGTAATGGCGACGCGCTTGGCCTCCTGCGCCACCATGGTTTCGATATCGCCCGGACGGCTGGCGGAACAGGCACACAATGTCAGGCATACGCAGGCCGTTAGCAGAGAAAACATGCTGATCTGCGCCTTTTCGTGGCCGGGTTTCTCAACGTTGAACCAATGATTCATGCGCACTCCCATAAAACTTTCCATTATAGGACGCGAAAGCGCCCCACAGCCGCAGCTCCGCCGTCCCGGCGGCTGTCCTGCGGGCGTCTCGCCCGCAGCGCGCGGGCAAGATGGCCTCGCGGACAGCCAGCAAGATGCCGGCGCTACGGAAGAACAGCCAACAGCCGAAATCCCGGGAGCCGAGCCGCACCTTAGTTTGAAAAAAGCGGTGCCCGATGTTACCGTCACGCTTTCCTGAATGCGGCATCGCCTCGAGTACGCGCCGGTGTGGGTGCTGGTCCGAATACTGGGCGCATTGCCGCGGTCACTGGCCCGCGCGATGGGCATCACGCTGGGCCAGACCGTCCGCCTGCTTCATCCTCGGTTAAGCCGGGTGGCCATGCGCAACCTGCGGCTGGCCTTTCCGGAAATGCCGGAAACCGAGCGCCGGCGCATTGTACGCGGCGTGTTCACTTCCCTGGGGCGATTGCTGGCCGAGGTCTGCCGCTTCCCACGATATACCCCTGAGAACGTTTCCCAGGTCGCGGTTTACGACGGCTTGGAGAATTTCCTGGAGGCGGAGCGGCGCGGCAAAGGCGTGCTGTTCCTGACGGCGCACCTGGGCGGCTGGGAAGTAGGCTCGTTTGCGCATTCGCTCTACGGGCATAAGCTGCACATCGTGGTCCGGCCCCTGGACAACCCCTATCTCGACGCCCTGATTCGGCGCTATCGCACCCTGCACGGCAACACCACCTTCGATAAGCAGGACTTCGCCCGCGGCCTGCTGAGCGCGATGAAGGCGGGCGAGACGGTGGGAGTCCTTATGGATACGAACATGACCCCGCCACAGGGCGTGTTTGTGGATTTCTTCGGCCAATTGGCCTGCACCGCCAGCGGTGTGGCTCGTGTGGCCCTGCGCACCGATGCCGCCGTGGTGCCCGCGTTTTCCATTTGGGACGAAAAGCTGGGCAAGTACCGCATTCGTTTTGACCCCATGCTGGAACTGGCGCGCACCGGCGACGATGCTGCCGACGTGGTGGCGAACACGGCCAGGTTCACCAAGGCAATTGAAGGTTATGTGCGGCAATATCCGAACCAATGGCTATGGGTGCATCGCCGCTGGAAGACGCGGCCGGAAGGGGAGGCGCCGATTTATTAAGTTGCCAGTTGTTAGTTGCCAGTCACCACAAAAAGACGCCTGCTGAGAACTGACAACTGACTTCAGCAAAGCCAGCCGCTGCGATAAACCAGCCACCAGCTAAGGACGACGATGGGCAGGGTGGCGATCATCCCCCAAAGTAAGGGCAGGAATGCGTCCGCCAGCAGGCTCAGCCCGAGAAAGATGATCCAGAAAAGCTTCTTTTCCAACGTTCCCTCAGGGATATTGTACGAGCCTGTTGCCGGTCAGCGTTTACACAAGCAAGAGAGAAAGATTACTAATGTCACCGCCGTCTAAACTGAGTCTTGCGCAGCGTCTCCCCATCACTGCCGAGCGCTGTTGGGACGGCAATCGGTACAACCTTCAAGACGGTCACAGAACTGTCGCAGTCGGTGCTTTGCAAGTTTTGCCCGCTTCCCAAATAGCCGTCCAATTCCGGTTCAATCTGCCAGCGCACAATGGTTTGCCACAGGCTCATTACGCTCGTGACCTTGTCTTTATTGACGACGACTAGGTGAGTGATTCCTACTCCAGATTCCCAGTGAAATCGGGCGATATACCGTGCCGATATACCAGTGAACAGAAGCCATAATGCGACCAAACCAACAACGACCACGACACCGCCCCAATACAGCCGCTTGGTTGTGAAGTAGATGCTTGCCCGTGTAATGAGAGTGATTGCTGCTGTTGCGAATACGAGCAAAATACCGACCGCATTGATTAAGTGCCCTACTCCGTTCCACAGATATACGTGGTGATCGAGGTAGCCTCCACTTCCGGGTTCCACCCGCCAGTACGGGTTTAGGTGAAGCACGGCGAGGCCGGCTCCGAAAAGAACTACACCCCCGATGAAGGCGAAAAGCGGCTTCGGAATCTGCAGGTGTCTAGCGTCGGCCATTGGGCTGCTTTCCAGCGTTTAGACGCCAGCATGCCGGAATTTGTTCCTGAATGGTGAGAACGCCTTGCTCGTCAGTAAGCACCCAGGGCACGCTAGACTGGCCACTGCCCACTGAATTTGCCTTCCGCGTCGCCTCTGTATACAACACTGGCATGAAAACTACCCTGGCGGTGGTAGCGCAAAAGATTGCAG
>DATGGJ010000050.1:0-6491 GCA_035308585.1 Terriglobales bacterium | reverse complement strand
GAAACTCCCTGAGGCTGCGCCGCGCATCGGGCAGCGCGGGGGTGTTTCGACTCGGGCATGCGCCCTCGCTCAACATGACAGCTCCCCTCCTCCCACTGTCATCCTAAGCGCAGCCTTACGATTCGCTCGCGAATCGTAAGGCGGAGTCGAAGGACCCCTACCCAGCAGATCCCAAAACTTCTGCCCAGGGGAGTTCTCCCTCGCACGCCCAATTTTTCGGCCGTGCTGGAAACTCCCTGAGGCTGCGCCGCGCATCGGGCAGCGCGGGGGTGTTTCGACTCGGGCATGCGCCCTCGCTCAACATGACAGCTTCTAGCAGGGTGTTTCGGCTCGAGGATTCACCCTGGTTCAACACGACGGAAGATGGGTGATCAGGTACTACTCTATCCCCAGCTCCTTCCACTTCTTGTCCACGATCATCCTGGTCGTATCGTCCATTACGATCTCATCGGGCCAGGGGCGCGCGAAGCCTTCGCTGGCCCACTTGCGGGTAGCGTCAATGCCCATCTTGGAACCGTAGTCGGGCAGCCGCGAAGCGTGGTCCAGAGAGTCCACCGGCCCCAGCGTGAATTGGATATCGCGCTCCGGGTCAATGTGGTTCAGCGCCTTCAGCGCCACCTCCCGCAGGTCCTGCACATTTACGTCTTCATCCACCACCACGATCACCTTGGTGAACATCGCCTGCCCCAGCGACCAGATGGCGTTCATGACTTTGCGCGCCTGCCCCGGGTAGGACTTGCGGATGGAAACGATCATCAGGTTATGAAAAATTCCCTCCACCGGCAGGTTGATGTCCACCAGCTCGGGGATGGTCAGCTTCATCATGGGCAGGAAGATGCGCTCCACCGCCTTGCCCATCCACGCGTCCTCCATGGGTGGGGTGCCCACAATAGTGGTCGCGTAGATCGGGTCCTTGCGGTGGGTCATGCAGGTCACATGAAAAACGGGGTACTGATCTTCCAGCGAGTAGAACCCGGTGTGGTCGCCGAACGGGCCCTCGGTGCGCAGCTCATCCAGGTTCACATAACCTTCCAGCACGTACTCCGCGGTCGCCGGCACCTCCAGGTCCACGGTCTCGCACTTCACCAGCTCCACCGGCTTCTGCCGCAGGAATCCGGCGATGATGAACTCCTCCACCTCCGGCGGCGCGGGCACGATGGCGGAAAACGTCAGCGCGGGCTCGGTGCCGATGGCCACGGCCACTTCCATCTTGCCCTTCGGCTGCGAGCCTGACGCCAGCCGTGCCCCGCCCGCCGACCTCGCCATGATGTCCACCGCCGCCCATCGCCCGTCGGCCGTCGCCTGATCGCCTCCCGCGGCCCGCCGCAGCATCTCCCGGTAGTGTTCCGCCCCCACCTTTTGCCGCTGCCAGTGCATGCCCGCGGTGCGCTCGTCGTACACCTGCATGCGGTACATGCCCACGTTGCGCTTGCCGCTTGCCGGGTCGCGCGTAATCACGCAGGGCAGGGTGATGAACCGGCCCGCATCCCTGGGCCAGCACTTCAGCACCGGCATGTCCAGCAGCGAAAATCCGTCCCTCCTGACCACTTCCTTGCACGGGCCGCCGGCCACCGTTTTGGGAAAGAACTTGCCCATCTCCGCCAGCATGGGCAGCATCTTCACTTTGTCCAGAAACCCCTGCGGGCTCTTCACGTCCATGAAGCCGCGAATGCGTTCCGCCACCTCGTCCAGCGACTCCACTCCCAGCGCCATGCACATGCGCCGCGCCGAGCCGAACTGGTTGATCAGCACCGGCGTGCGGTACCCCTTCACGTTCTCAAACAGCAGCGCACTGTTTTTTGTGGCGCGGGCGCCGGGCTGATCTCCAGAGTGATTTGTGGCGCGGGCGCTGGGCTGATCTTCTGTGGCGCGGGCGCCCTCGCCCGCGGCCTTGCTCACCCGGTCCGTGACCTCCGTGATCTCCAGGATCGGGTCCACTTCGGCGCGCACCCGCTTCAACTCCCCCGCCCTGTCCAGAGCAGCTATCCAGTCTCGCAGTGATTCGTAGGCCAACTCAGCTCCTAGCTTCTAGCTCCTAGCTATTAGCTGGAAGCTAGCAGCTGGGAGCCAGAACGCGCGATTATACCCACCCCCCTCCCCTCCACCCAACTTTTCCCGCGCTTCCCCCATCCAAGCAGACGTGACACTCGCATCGTCGCCCGAAAGCAGCCATCTGCGGGCGCTTTCCCAGCTCACCCTGAACCAGCAAGAACCGGGTTCCAGTACGCTGCAGGAAGCGCTCAACTACATTTCCGAACTGGATGCCGCCGGCCGCGTCCAACTGCTTTCCCTGGCCGACTCGCATCACGTTCTGGTGCGCGCTCTGCAAACGGTGCATGCCCTGGCCGCCGGCACTGCCGACACCGGCCTGATCGCCTGGGCGGAATCCGCCCTCGCCGCCGAGCAGGCCCGCATTGATAACGCCCTTCGCCACCTGGATTCGGTTTGCCGCGAACTGGAGGCCGCGCGCTGCCCGGCGGTGGTCATGAAGTCGCTCGACCACTGGCCCGACCTGGGCAACGACCTCGACCTGGTCACCACCGCCTGCGAGCGCGACATTGTGCGCATCATGCGCGGCAACTTCCAGGCCCGCGTTGAGCCCCGCAGCTGGGGTGACCGCCTGGCCAACAAATGGAATTTCTCCCTGCCCGGCCTGCGTGAGGCCATTGAAGTGCACGCCCAGCGCCTGGGACAGACCGGCGAGCACACAGCCCTCGCCCGCCGCGTCATCGAGCGCGCCGTCGCCCGCGAACTGGGCGGCTACGTCTTCCGTGTGCCCGCTCCCGAAGAGCGCATCATCATCGCTACCCTGCAGCGCATGTATCGGCATTTCTACTTCCGTATCTGTGACGTGCTCGATACCGCCGCGCTGGTCGAAAGCGGCGCCGTCAACTTCGCCGAACTGCGGCGCAGCGCCGACCTGGGCGGCATCTGGCCCGGCGTGGCCACCTTTCTGGTCATCATTTCTGATTATGTGAAGTCCTATCGCGGCGAAAGCGTGGAATTGCCCGCTCAAGTGCTGGCCGCTGCCAAGTTCGGCGGCAACAAAATCACGGTGCGCAACCGCTTCCTGCGCTTCCCCCTTATGCCCGAGGGCGCGGAACTCTACAAGCTGCAGATGGGCCACGCCGCCCGCCGCGGCAACCTGCCTGCCGCCTTGCGCCTGAGCCTGCTGCCCCCGCTGGCTTCCGTGGCCGCTTTGGCGTATAGGGTTACGGGGAGCGATAAAGGCATTTGGTAGTTGGGAGTCAGTAGTCGGGAGTCGGCTCAAACCCGCTGACTACCGACTCCTGACTCCCGACTCCTTTTGTGCAACTGCTTCCCGCTCCATTACTCTAGTAGGCTATGCAACGCAGAGCCGTCATCACCGGCCTGGGCGTGGTCAGCCCCAACGGAGTGGGCAAAGCCGCCTTTGCCGAAGCCATCCTTGCCGGCAAAAGCGGCGTGCGCCGCATCTCCCGCTTCGACCCCAGCGACATTCCGGTGCAGATCGCCGGCGAGGTCGCCGGCTTCGACGAGCTCGCCTGGGTGGACAAGAAAGAGCGCAAGCACCTCTCCCGGATTGTCCCCCTCGCCCTGGCCGCCGCCCACGAAGCGGTGCGGGATGCCGCCCTCGATCCGCTCACCCTCTCGCTCGAGGACAAGCGCCGCATCGCCGTGATTCTCGGCTCCGGCGGCGGCTCCCAGGAGTTCACCGAAGAGCAGTACCGCCTCTTCTATCGCGGCGAGTTTCGCCACATGAGCCTGTTCTGCGTGCCTACCGCCGTCATGGGCACCTTTTCCAGCGACGTGGGCATGCGCTTCGGTTTTCGCGGCCCCAGCCACGTGGTCACCACCGGTTGCACCTCCTCCACCGACGCGCTTGGCTACTCCCTGCGCCAGATCCAGTCGGGCGCGGTGCACACCGTGCTCACCGGCGGCGCCGACGCGCCCATCTCGCTGGGCATCGTCAAGGGCTTTATCCTGATGAAGATTCTTACCGGCTCCTGGAACCAGGAACCGGAGCGCGCTTCCCGCCCTTTCTCCGCCGACCGCGACGGCTTTGTGATCGGCGAAGGCGCCTGGATGCTGATGCTGGAGGATTACGACCACGCCCGCGCACGCGGCGCCCACATCTACGCCGAGGTCTCAGGCTATGGCACCACCTGCGAAGCCTTCCACCGCGTCCGCCTGCGCGAAGGCGGCGAGGAGTCGGCGCGTGCCATCGGCCTGGCCATGCGCGAGGCCGGCATCGGCCCCGCCGACGTGCACTACGTCAACCTGCACGGCACTTCCACCCAGCTCAACGACCGCATCGAAACCGAGGCGCTCAAAGCCGCGCTGGGCGAGCGTGCCCGCCAAGTGCCTATGTCGGCCCTGAAGTCGCAGATCGGACATCCTCAGGGCGCCTGTGGCGCTGCCGGCGTCGCGGCCACCCTCATCGCCATGGAAAGCGGCCGGATTCCCCCCACCCTTAACGTGGAGGCCCCCGACCCGCAGTGCGATCTGGATTACGTTCCCCAGCCCGGCCGCCGCGCCGCCATCGAGCACGCCATATGCAATTGCATCGCCTTCGGCTCCAAGAACTCCGCCCTCGTCCTGCGCAAGATCGCCTGAAGGCTTTTCACGGAGGACAGGAAAGGCAACATCAGATTGGCGATTGATGATTTTCGATTGACGATTGCGTTCGTGCGAATGGTTTTTTCAATCATCAATCGACAATCTTCAATCGTCAATTTTCTTCGTGTCCTCTGTGGTGAATGGTTTTGGCTTTTAGCTGGGGAAGTGAAAATGCACGTCCTGCTTGGAAGGGATGGGCACGCCGTCTGAGGTGGCGGGAAGGAAGTGCCAGTTCCTGAGCGCCGCAATCACTTTCTCGTCCACTCCGGGGTCCACGCCGGTGAGCAACCGCTCCTCTACCACGTTGCCGCGCTCGTCAATGGTGATCTCCACAATCACGTCCCCCTTCACGGTGGACGGCAGGCTGGCCCGGTCCACGTCGGGGTCGGGGAATACTTCCGGCAGCGCCGGCCGGACCTCTGATCCAACCGCGCCCTCCAGCATGGAGCCATAAGTGGAACCGCCGGCGGCCGCGGCATGCGCGGGGTGCAGGTTGCGCCCGCTGCTGGCTTTCCTGCCCAGCCGGGTGATGCGCAGCGGTCCCGCCGAAGGCGCGGTCAGCGGCGCCGTCAGTTCATCGCTGCGCGGCGTTACCGGCAAATCAGAGGGCGCGGTCAGATACACCACCTGCGCGCTCCCGCCATTCCCGTGGGCGGCGAATCGCGGCGAAACAAAAATAGCCGCCGGGCGGTAGAGCACGCAGGCCAGCACCGCGGCGTGAACGGCTGCCGAGGCCAGCCATCCCAAACGGCGTCGCGGCGGAGTAGGTGCGGGCTCCAGCATGGTCTCGAACATAGTAGCCCTGATGCGGTTGGACGGGAAGTTGGGGCTAAGGTTAGCGGATAAACCGGTAGCTGGCAGTTGGTAGTTGGTGCCAACTACCTTGAATCCTCCGTGTCCTGTGGTGAGAGAAACTTACGGCTGCGGCTACGCTTTCGGTGCGCTGGTCCGCCGCAGCAGGTTGGGCAATTCCTTCACGATGTACGCCATCACCGCCGAAACCAGCGACCCCACCGCGGTCATCAGCAGCGAGCCGCCGTATTTCACATACCAGGCGGGTCCGGAATCGGGCACCAGCGTGCTCATTCCCTGCCAGTTCATGCCCAGGTCGCCGCTGCGCCGCGCAATGACCTGCAGGTTCACCTGGCTGTCCTGGGGAAAATCGCCAATGGTTGTGCCGCTGTTATCGTAGCCTTCGTCGGAGGTCACCCGCACCTTCACCGTATGCCGCCCGGCGGAGACAGACACCATGCGCGAGAAGTTGCCTCCAATGCCCGCGGGCAGCAGCCCAAACCGCCGCCGCTCCGAGCCCACAACGTGCTCCGAGCACGCCAGGTCCCCGTCCACCCATACCGACACCTGGGCGGAGCGGAAACTGTGCTGCATTTGCACTTTGAGCGTGGCGTTGCCGCCCGCCAGGTGCATCACCAAGGCAATCGCAAACACGGTCGCGGCGGTGATGCCGACAAAACCCAGGGGATGCTTGCGAATGAGTGCGATAGCGCGTTGCAGGGCAGCCTGGGCAGATGCCTGCCAGGAGGCGCCGGCTGGAGCCGGCGGATTTGGGGTGGCAGAACTCATGGCAGCTCAATTGTGCCGCGATTCCTGAACTTGGCTCCAGTTACCGAAGTGCTAACCGAATTTTTTGGCGCGGGGCTGGCGGACTGCCGAAGGCTGTGCCGCGGGCGCTCGGGGTGTACTGAACGCTGTGGCGCGGGCGCTCGGGGTGTACCGAACGTTGTGGCGCGGGCGCCCTCGCCCGCGAAACTCCGTTGCCAGGTATTATGCTGACGGCCCGCAGCATCTCGCATGCCCGCATCGCGGAGCTCCATTCCACGTCGAATCGCCGGAGCAATCGTCAGTTTCCCGCCACGGCCGCGGCCCTCTCCACA
>DATGGJ010000049.1:0-9650 GCA_035308585.1 Terriglobales bacterium | reverse complement strand
GCGATTCACGGCATGGGGAGTGGATGGGATTGTGTCGGACGATCCGGAGATGCTGGGCAGGGTGGGCGCCTAAAAACGCAGGAGGTTGCGAACAGGGTAGCCTGCAAAAAAGATAATCTGAGCGTGTTTTGCGGGCGAGCGCGCCCGCGCCACAAAATTTACCGGTCAGCGGGCACGCGTATCACTGGTTTCCGCAGAAAGGCGGCGCGCTCGGCGTCGAAGGCATCGCGCTCCGCACCGATCCTCTGGTCAGACCAGCCCATGATGCTGCCGATACCTTGGGCGGCTTGTGCCGAGCACTCTTCCGACCAGCAACCATGCAGGGCCACAGGCACCCGGCGCAGGAGGACGTCGGAGAGAGTCTGCGCATGTTCGCAGGCAAACGCATCCGCCGCTTCGGCCACGATGTGGTGGGTGTGCGGACACAGCGGCTGGCGCATGCGGACATCGCTTTTGGCGAGCTGAGCGATGCCAAAGCGGCCGGGGCCGTGCCAGGCGCCAATGGCGCGGGCGCTTTCAACGGAAATGCCGGCCTGCGCCGCAGCTATGCTTGCCCACTCCTGAAGCAGAGCGTCAAAATCTTCGCTGTCCGGGATGAACGTTGTCCCGCGCGGCTCCTCCACATCAATTCCAATCTTCCGGGCGCCCTCGCGGGCCAAACTGGCGGCAGTGGTCAGTTTGCCGCCGATTACAGAAATCAGGTGCGCCACCCCTTCCTCGCGGTGATCGTGAAGAAAGTGGCGCCGAGTAATAGCGGAGAGATTGTCATCGCCGACGAAGGGCAAGGGACGCACGCCGGCGTAGGCATAGCGGATGTGGTCGTGGGCCATCGCGCTGCGTGGGAATCGCTTCCGTACGGAAGCGAGCAGATAATGAACTTCATCGGCGCTGGGTTGAACGCCGCTGGGGTCGCCGCGGTCGGGCACTTCGGTGGTGCCCACCAGCACCTGGCCATTCCAGGGGATGAGGAAAAAGGGACGCCCGTCCACCGCTTCGATGTAGATGGCAGCCTCGGGCATGCCGGCGAAGCGGGGCAGCACGATGTGCGAGCCACGGACGCCGCCGACCATGGTGGAAGCCTTCAGACCCGCGCTTTGCGCCACCTGATCAGCCCAGGGGCCGCTGGCGTTGATGATCCATTCGGCTTCGACGCGCGCTTCCTGTCCAGTAAGGCAGTCGCGCAAGCGCAGGCCACGCGCCTCTGCGGCGGCAACTGCGATTTCCAACACCTGGGTATGGTTGCGCGCCACGGCACCGGCACCGGTGGCCTCCACCAGCCACTCTGCTGCCAGGCGTTCGGGGAATTCGCATTGGGCGTCCTCATAGTGGAAAATGCGCCAACGTTCGCTGGAATCTAGCAGGCGTTCGAGAGCGGCGATGGCATCTCCCGCATGATTGCGGTAACGGGCAGCGGCGAAGCGGCGATAGAGCCACAGCCCAAAGCGGACTTCGAGCGCGCTGCGTTGCGCCTGGGGCCCGAGCGGCAGCAGGAAATTGATGGGGCGCACCAGGTGGGGCCTCTCCTGCAGCAAGCGGCGGCGCTCGTGCACGGATTCGCGCACCAGGCCGATTTCGCCGTGCTCCAGGTAGCGGAGGCCGCCATGAATGAGGCGGGTGGAGCGGCTGGTGGTGCCGGCGGCAAAGTCGTGCTGCTCCACCAGCAGCGTGGAACGGCCTGCACGGGCGCACTCACGGGCGATGGCGATGCCGTTAATGCCGCCGCCGATGATGGCAACGTCGAAGCGCCGGCCACCCACGGGCGGGCGCGGTTCAGGACGGAAACTCACGCCGGATTAGATGCTCCGAAAGTTCTCAAGCACCTCTAATGTCGCATCGTGCCAGGGTTTAGGGAAAGTGGCAGGTGTGCTTCGCGGAGAGCCCTTTCTCAAAGGTGGCCCCCAGTGCAAGCCGATGTCCTCCGGCACGTGCTCCCCCTGGGCAGCAGCTCTCGCCCGTGCTCGACCGTACCAAGGCCTTATCCAACTCCTCACCCCATAACGTCCTCAAACCTTAAGAGATGGAGGATGAAGGGGGAGACAGTGAAACAGTTACCTATGACATTGGCCCTGGTGGCAGGATTGATATTGGGCGGCGCCGCCTACGGGCAGAATACGTCCAGCCAGGCGAATCAGAGTTCCACAAATTCCACATCCAAGCAGAACACGCAAACCGTACCACGAACTCCGGAACGGGTTCGCACCAGCAGAACCGATGTTTTGCCGGCTAAAACCCAATTGGTTATCCGGACCAACGAAAACATTAATGGTACCCAGGCAGACGTGGGCAAAACTTACTCCGCCGAGGTGGCGCGCACCATTGAAGATCAGAAGGGAAGCGTGCTGGTGCCCAAGGGTGCTCCCGTGCAATTGACGATTGCCAGCGTTAAGAATCCTATGCTGGGCGAGTATCAGGCGGAGCTGGCATTGCACTCCATCACCATCAACGGCCGTCGCTACTTGGTTTCCACCACTACAGTTACGGAACAAGGTAGCGGCGGGCTGGGAAAAAACAAAAAGACAGCCGAGATGGTAGGTGGCGGAGCGCTGCTGGGCACAGTAATCGGCGCGGTGGCCGGAGGCGGGAAGGGCGCCGCCATCGGAGCCGTACTGGGAGGCGCGGGCGGCGCCGGTGCCCAGGTATTGACCAAGGGCAAAGAAGTGAAGGTGCCGGCGGAGTCAGTGCTGACGTTTCAGCTGAGCCGGCCCATACAGTTGCGGCCGTAGAGAAGCCCAGCGACATTCCGGAATTCGGGTAAGAACCCAGAACCCCGGCTCGGAATCTTTAGCCGTTACTGGGGTTTGGGCCCTCTTACCACCTGCACGAAATCCTCAGGCTTGATCCACTTGGCAAAGGCAGCCTTCACCTGCTCGCCGGTAAGGGCGGAGTAGCGGGCGGCGGCTTGGAGGGGTTCGTCCAGCGGCAATCCCGTGACGGCGCGCCCCAACAGACCACCCGCGATGCTGGTTTCGCTGGATTCTGCCAGGGGGATCTGCCGCAAAATGAGCGCCTTGGCCTGCTGCAGTTCTCCCGCAGTGGGAGGGACGGTCTGCAGGTCGTGGAGGTCGCGTTCCACAATAGAGCGGGCCTTGGAGACGTTGACGGGATCGCAAGCGTAGTCCACGGTGAAGGCAGCGCGCGTGCGGCCCGCATCCAGGCGATTGGAGACGGTGTACACCAACCCTGTTTTCTCGCGCAGATCGCGGTACAGACGAGTGGCATAAAAGCCGCCACCCAGCACGTGGTTGCCGAGTTCGAGAGCGTAGTAGTCGGGATTAAAGCGGTTCATGGGCAGTTCCTGGGAGAGCTCCACCAGGTCCTGGATACGGGAGGGATCGGGAACGTTGGTCGCCGAAGCCTGGTTGGGCGGCACGGGCGGCAGGTCCACCTGTGGTTTGGGACCCTCCGCCTTCCAGGAGCCAAACCACTTCTCGATCTCGGCTTTGGCTTCTTCGGGAGTCACGTCGCCGATCACCACGATGGTGGTCAGGTCGGGACGATAGGCGCGAGCGTAGTAGCTGTGCACGTCTTGAAGGGTCAGCGTATCCACCGATTTGGGAGTGGGCTGGCGGAGGGCAGGATCGTTCTTGGGAAGCAGTCCGAATTCCAAAGCGCGTTCCGCCAAATACCCGGGGCTCTTGAGCATGCCGGCCACTGCATCGGCAGTCTGGGCCTTGACCACCTTGAAGGCGGGCTCAGGAGTGGCAGGATGAAGCTCATTATCTGCCAGCAATTGCACGCCACGGTCAAAGTATTTCTTTAAAACAGCTACAGAGAAGTTCGGACCGGCGGATTCCTCTGCCGCAATATCATCCAGGGCTTTTTGAAAGGCGAGGCGGTCCAGAGAGGTCGTGCCATAAGAAAACAGGCCGCTCAAGACATCCTGCACGCCCTCGCGGCCAGGAGGAGCTTCCAGATCAGCCTGGGTACGAATTTGTCCGACGACGGTCACCGTGGAGCTTAACCTCTCGGGCTGCACGATCAGGCGAATACCATTGGAGAGAGTGGTATCGGTGGGGCTGAGGTTCCATTTCGGCGGCTGCAGCGGGTTAAGCAGAGACTTGGCCCAGGCTGGCAGAGGCACCGGCTTGGTAGGCGCAGAGGTGAGTTTCTCCTGGCCGCCAAAGCCCTTGCCCGCCACGGGCGTCCCGGAGGGTTGCGGCTTCAGGGTGGCCACAATGGACTGGTTGTTCACCAGGTAGGCGTGCGCGGTGCGGTTTACGTCGGCGACATTGACCCTTTGCACTGCGTCCACGTCTTCCTGGGGCGAAGTGCGGCCTTCTCCAGCTACTGCTTCCGACCAAAGATCGGCCAGTCCGGGGATGGAGTTGAGAGCAAACTCGTTGGAAGCAAGTACGGCCCTGCGGGATGCGGCCACCAAGTCCGCGGGCACGCCATGGCTGGCGTAATTGGCTACGATTTGCTGCAATTCGGCGATGATGGGCTGCGCGTCGGCGCTGGCGGGTAAGACCGCATAGGCAAAGCCGACGCTGGCCTGGCGGTATTCTTCCGCCAGCTCAAAGCCGGCATCGAGCGCCTTGCCCTGTGGCACCAGAGCATAAATCTCCCCGCGTTGGCTGCCGAGCACGTCGCTGAGGACGCGGGTAGCGGCGAAATCCTTGCTGTCAGTGCCGGGCATCCGGTAGCTGACAATGGCCAGCGTATAGGGATAATCGCTGGGCAGGGTGAAGGTCTCCGCCTTTACCGGCTGCAGCTTGATCGCGGGCCGCGGAGGCAGGGGACGGCTGGGAATGGATTCATAAAGTGCTTTCACCTGCGTCAGGGTGGCCTGCGGGTCCACATCGCCGCTGATGACCAGGATGGCGTTGTTGGGAGCGTACCAAGCGCGGTAAAAGTTCTGCAGCGCAGATGCGGTGGTCGCCTCAAACGACTCCTTGGTGCCCAGGGCGTCGTGCTCGTAGGGAGTGCCGGCGAAAATGTCCTGGTTCAGCCGAGTGAGAAACTTGTACGTCGGATTGGAAAGGTCGCGGGCGACTTCCTGCTCGATGGCGCCGCGCTCTTTGCTCCACTCCTGCTGCGAATTGGCCACAGCGCGCATGCAGGCGGCATCCATGTGCAACACGATGTCCAGATTTTGCGCGGCCACGGTGGCGAAATATTGGGTGATGTTCTGCTGGGTATCGGCATTGTCATCGCCCCCGAGCTGAGCATAAATGGCTGCCGTCTGATCGGCGTCCACCCCCTGGCAGCCGCGAAACGCCATGTGTTCCTGCGCGTGTGCCATACCGGGAAAACCGGGAGGAGTCTCATTGGCGCCGGCCAGGTAGTTTTCCTGCACCGTGACCACGGGGGCCAAGGTATTGCGCACGATGACGACGCGCAGACCATTCTTGAGCGTGGCGCGGGAGACATCGCTTTCGCCGACAGCGGCAAAAGCGGAAGCGGTGAAGGCGGCGATCAGGGCGATTAGAAAGAACAGAGAAGCGACGCGGGTCCGGGTTGAGGTCATTTTCGTTCTTGAATTCTCCTGGCCAAGTATCAAGACGATATTAAATGCAAGCGGGATGCACGAAATAACCGAAAACCAACCCAGTTTTGCGGTTTGGCCGCAGACATTTGTCTGAAAACACTTGTCTTGCGCCGGGGTGGGGATTAGTTCCGTTCTGGAACTCAGCGGCGCCGGCTTGCGGCCTAGCCAACGGCGGCGCGAGGTGCGCCGGCCAGTTCGCGGGCGTAGCGCTTGATTTTCTTCAGTGCGGCCACGATCTCGTGCATATCTTCTTCGTCGCCCAGCAGGGCCGGCTGTGGAATCCACACCGTCTCCCAGGCGGCGCGATGCGTCTGGGGAAAATTGCGCTGTAGAAATCCGTGTTCCTCTTTAGCCTGCTCGCCGCTGAGTTTTTTGCGGTACTCGCCGCTGGTGAACACCTCCAGAGCGTGCAGGGGAGGATAGCTGGCCTGGTTGGGGATGCCCTCGGCCGTCATGGCTTCGATGAAGCGTTCGGTGGCGGCCCCGGCGAAGGCCTTGCGGTTGTAATGGAATATGTAGGCATACTGGCCGTTGCGGGTGCAGCGCATGTCGTGCTTTTGCGGCGTGATGCCTTCGATTTCGCGCAGCAGGTGGTCAAGCAGGCGGGCATTCTTGTGGCGGCGCGCGGTCTGTTCGTTCAGGCGGGTGAGCTGCACATCGAGCACGGCGCCCTGCCACTCGCTGAGCCGGTAATTGGAGCCATAAATAAAATGGCTGTAAAACCATTCGCCAGGCATGCGGCCGCAGTCATGTACCGAGCGCGCCAGGCGCTCGACCTGGTCGTCATTGGTGATTACCATGCCGCCCTCGCCGGCGGTCATCAGCTTGCTCGCCTGAAAGCTGAAGGTGCCGGCCTTGCCGAAGGTGCCCACGTGGCGGCCGTTCCACTGGCTGGCATGGGCATGGGAGCAGTCCTCGACCAGCGCTATGCCGCGGGTTTCTGCAATTTCCACCAGGCGGTCGAGGTCGGCGGGATGTCCTCCCATGTGCACCGCGATAATGGCCTTGGTGCGCGGCGTGATGGCAGCTTCTGCCAGGTCGGGGTCAATGCAGAAGGTATCGGGGCGGACGTCCACCATCACGGGCAAGGCGCCGGCGAAGAGCACGGCGCTGGCGGTGGCGATGAAGGTGAAGTCGGGCACGATGACCTCATCCCCCGGGCCCACCCCCAGGGCTGCCATCGTAACCTCCAGAGCGGCGGTGCCATTGGTGACCGCAACTCCGTGCTTCGCACCGTGAAAGCGGGCGAAGTTGCGCTCGAACTCCAGGGTACGGGTGCCGGGAGTGCGCCACCAAACGCGGCTCTCCAATACCTTCATCAGGGCAGCGCGCTCGCGCTCGTCGTACAGGGGCCACTCAGGAAAGGGCTTGCGCTTGGTTTTGGGTCCGCCCAGCAATGCGAGTTGGGACATCGTGACCTCCTGTTTTCGACCCGCTCAAAACTCTATCTCCATGCTGAGTGGGGGTCAACGCCCCAGAGCGGTGCGAAGCAGAGGTGAGGCAGTTCCGGGTTTGCTTGACAGGCGTCCCCGTGGACAGTACAACGAGGCGTTCTCATGGGAGTTGATCATGCGGAGATCTCTACCGGGCTTTGGGGTGGTGGTGTTCGCGCTGCTTATGGCTGCGCTTGGCTGCGCTCCGGCCCTTGCCCAGGAAGCCCAGATTTACGTCTCCTCGCAGGCGGGAGACCGCCTGGCGGCAAAGCCGGCGGCCCATTTTGCGACGGGCAGCGGCGTGACCGCTCCGGGATTAAAGTTTCAGATTAACGAGGGAGTGACTTACCAGAGGATGGTTGGCTTCGGCGCTTCCTTCATGGAAGCGGGTCTGATGGTCATCAACACCTTGCCGCCCCAGCAGCAGGAGGCGGTGCTGCGGGCCATGTTTGATCCGAAAGAAGGCGCCGGCTTCACCGCCATGAAGACCCCGATTGCGGGCACGGACTTCATGTCAGCAGGACCGTTCTACACCTACGATCCGGTACCCGGCGACGTGGAGATGAAACATTTCTCCGTTGCCCGCGACTTGGGGCCGAACGGGGTGATCACCTATATCAAGCGAGCCCGACAGTATGGCCAGTTCGTGCTGCAAGCGCCCATGGATTACCCGCCCGACTGGATGTTGTTCAACCCGGACACCAACCAGGACGTGAACCCCAAGTACTATGACGCGCTGGCGCGCTACTACCTCCGATATCTGCAGGATTACCAGAAGAACGGCGTCTTCGTTGATTACCTCAGCCTGTTCAACGAGCCCGACGTTTACACCAAAATTCCCTACAAGGAAATCACGGTTCTGCTGCGCGACCACGTTGGCCCCATGCTGGAGAAATCGGGCCTGAAGACCAAGCTGATGCTGAGCGAGGCGCCGGATCGCGACGACGCGTTCAGCAATTACCCCATCCTGATGGACGACCCGGGCGCCCGCAAGTATGTGGCGGTCATGCCCTATCATGGTTACGACTTCAAGGAATACTCGAAGATCGGGGAGTTGCATCGGCGCTATCCCGGCGTACCGCTCTGGATGACCGAAGTCTGTTACGCCTACGAGGCGGGCACACCAAAATCCTTTGCTCTGCCGCGCTACGAGTTTGCTGACGGCGACTACTGGGGCCAGCAGATTTTCAATGACCTGGAGAACTACGCCTCGGCCTGGATCTACTGGAACGCGGTGCTGGATGAGAAGGGCGGGCCGTGGTCGGTCTCGTACATTCACGGCAATCCCGATCCCAACATCCAGCACCCGGTGATCATCATCAACCGGCAAAGCCACCAGGTGACCTACACCGGCTTGTATTACTACCTGGCGCACTTCAGCAAATTCGTGCGGCCAGGAGCGGTGCGCGTCCAGACCACCGGGAGCTATCCCGGGGTACGCGTGATTTCATTCAAGACGCCGGAGGGAAAGATCGTGAGCGAGCTGATGAACAGCCGCAAAGAAGATGTGGAAGTTGGGATCGTGGCCAACCAGCGCACGCTTTCATTGAAGTTGCCGGCGGTCTCCATTACGACGGCGATATGGTAGGGGACAATCCTGGATTGGAGATGCACGAGCCCGCACGGGAAGGGCAATGCAGTAGTGGTGAGGGCCTCGCGGGCGAGGGCGCCCGCGCCACAAAATCAAGGGAAAAGCGCTACGGGTCTGCGGGCGAAGGCGTCCGCGCCACAAGGCGCCGGCGCCAAACATCATCACTCGAGCTGCTGGCCGCGGGTCTCAGGCAATTGCCACGCAAATAGGGTGGCCAGCAGGAAGGAAGCGGCGCACAGATAGAAAGCCCAGCCCAGGCCCTTCACCTGACCCACGCGGCCGATCACGAACGGCGCCACGGCGCTCATGGTGCGCGCGCCGTTATAGGTAAAGCCGAGCGCTCGAGCACGCAGCCGGGTGGGAAAGATTTCGCTGCCGATAATCCCTGATCCGGAAAAGAATCCTGTCCCGAAGAAGGCGACCAAAGCGCCGAGCACGAGCAGCAGCCATTCCGAGCGCGCCATGGCGTAAAGTGGCACTAGCAATGCCGCCATCAAGGTGTAGATAACAAAGCCATTGCGGCGGCCAAGGCGGTCGGCTACCCAGCCGAAGGTCAGATATCCGGGAAACATTCCGGCCAGATTCAGGAACATGAGCAGGGCGGTGGTACTCATCACGCCAAAGCCGCGTCCGCCTTGTGAAACAGGCAGGGATAGGTACGGCGGAATCCAGGTGAACAGTCCCCACCAGGCGAAGAGGCCGAAGAAGTTCACCAGCAGCAGGGCCAGCGTGGAACGGGCGTAGGAGCGGGAGAAAAGATGAAAGAAGGAATCCTCCAGGGCGGGCGGGTGCCCGGCGCCGGCTGTGGCGGCAGCAAGTGAAGCCCCGCGCTGCTGTTCCCACATTTCTGATTCCGGCACTTTTTTCAGAATCCAGAAGATAATCAGCGCCGGCAATACGCCCACGAAAAACACTGCCCGCCAGTTGGAAAGCTGCAGCACGATGCCGGCCACCAGGGCTGCTAAGGCGTAACCGATGGCCCAGGAACTTTGCACGATGGAGAGTGCTTTGGCCCGTTGCTCGCTGGGCCAGGTTTCGGCCACCAGCGCGGCGCCGGTATTCCATTCGCCGCCCATGCCCAGACCCAGCGCGAAGCGGAAGCAGGCCAGCATGAGGATGGTGGTGGAGAAGCCGCAGG
>DATGGJ010000048.1:0-8003 GCA_035308585.1 Terriglobales bacterium | reverse complement strand
TCTTCTACCGCGGCCAGAATTTCCTTGAACTCCGGCCCGGGCTGGTAGCCGGCGCGGATCAAGTCGTGTCCGGTGAGCAGGGGACGCGGCCGCACCTGGTCGGCGGGCGTGGACTCGAACCTCTGCCTCACAAAGTTGTAAAGAGTGAGATCGCCATGGCTGGAGAGGCAGTCAATGCGGTGCAGTTCCAGATGCTCGGGAAAGCGCGGCAGCCGCATAAAGCGCTTGAGGGTGGATTCCTTCATCTTGAGCGCGTCGGCAAAGCGCATGTGATTGGCCACCAGGGCGGCGACCTGTTCGGTGTCGTCGTTGGAGAAGCGCAGCCGCCGGCAAATCTCCTCCGCCATGCGCACGCCCACCGGGACGTGCTCGTCAAAGCGGATGCGGTCGGGCGCCACGCGAAAGGTGGGCGGTTTGCCAACATCGTGCAGCAACGCGCCCCAGGCCAGAGTTTTGGGGGAAGGTTGGGGCAACTGCTCCAGCAGCAGCAGGGTGTGCACCCAGACGTCGCCTTCGGGATGGAACTGCGGGGGCTGCTCCACTCCCTTCATGGCGGAAATTTCGGGCAGCACCTGGTATAGCAGCCCGCTCTCGTCCAGCAGTTCAAAAGCGCGGCGGGCGCGGCCTTCGGTGAGCATCTTGGTGAGCTCTTCGCGAATGCGCTCGCAGCTTACCTGGTGGATGAGCGGCGCCAGGCGCCGGATGGCGGCGAACGTTGGCGGCTCGATGCTGTAGCCGAAGCGCGCGGCAAAGCGGACGGCCCGCAGCATGCGCAGCTTGTCTTCGCGGAAGCGCTGTTCCGGGTCGCCGATGGTCTGGATGATGCCGCGGTGGATATCGGCCAGGCCGCCTACGTAATCCAGAACCTTATCTTCGATGGGATCGTACAACAGGCCGTTGATGGTGAAGTCGCGGCGCTGCACGTCCTCCTGCGGGCTGGTGGTGTAGCGCACCTGGTCGGGATGGCGGCCGTCACTATAGCCAATGTCACTGCGGAAGGTGGCCACCTCGATCGTGGAGAAGGTCGCATCGGCGGGCACCAGCACCACGCCAAACTGCGCGCCCACGGCGTAGCTGCGGGGGAACATGCGCATCACCTGGTCGGGAGCGGCGTCGGTGGCGACGTCGTAGTCGGCGGGTTCGCGCCCCAGCACCAGGTCGCGCACACATCCGCCTACCAGGTAGGCCTGATGGCCGGTCTGGCGCAGGGTGCGGACGATCTCGGTGGCGGCGGCGCGGGACATGGATAGCTGATTGGCTTTCTGGCTGGCTGGCAACCTGGATAGCTAGACAGCTGCCGGCTGTGGGAACCAGCCTATTTTATCTTTCTCCACACCACGTCTTCGTTGTTGCGGCGGTCAATCAGAGCGTCCACCTTGCCTTTATCGTCGCGCCGAAACAGCCGCCGGCCCTCCACCCCTTTGCGAAAGAAGATGTCCGGCGCTTCCGGGATGAGCTGTTCCTTGGCTCTTCCGGCTCTTTGTGAATACAAATTTTTGCCCTCGGGGGAGACGGTGAGTGTTATTCCCGGAGCCAACTCGTAGGTCCCCGCGTACTCCGGATATTTCCTCACCTCCGGCTTTCCGGGCGCGGGATCCTCATAGTAGCGGAGCACTTGCTCAGCAATGATCTGCCACTCTCCATGCCGGCGCACCCAGGTGTCGGTTTCGTGATAACGGGCCCACATGTTCTGGCCGAAGATGGTTTCCGTTTCGTTCAGGTCATAGCTCAGAATGGCGGCGTCTCCCAGAATCCGGCTCTGCGGGTTCACCAGCTTGATGGTTCCTGAATACCCTGGCGGCAACGGCGACTGGTCGGCGACCAATGCCTTCTTGTCCATGCTTCGGCCTTTTTCGTCGAAGATCATGCTGTCAGCCGCGAAATACTCTTCAAAAGGCCCGCGATCGCCGGCGGCCACGGCGTCCATAATTTGCTGGGTTCTGCGGACAAGCTCGGCTTGGGTAATGGTTTCACCCCGATTACGGGAGCAGGAGATGGCGCCCATGGTCACGCCGGCAGCAATGCACATCACAAACGCGCGATTCATATCCGTCCCCTTAACCGCTTATCCAGGATTTTGAGGCCGGTTCGGTGAAGCAGCGTTCAGAACTCAGCCCTCGAACCCTAGTAGCTGAATGCTGAGTGCTGGTGGCTGAGTGCTAATAATATAGTCATATGCCTGACGCCTACATCCTCGGCATTGAGAGTTCCTGTGATGAAACCGCGGCCGCGGTGGTGCGCTCCGGCGAGCAGGTCATCTCCAACGTAGTCTTTTCCCAGATCGCCACCCACGCGCAATACGGTGGCGTGGTGCCGGAACTGGCTTCGCGCGAGCACCTGCGGGCCATTGTGCCCGTGGTCCGCAAGGCGCTGGCTGACGCCAAACAGAGTTATGAAACCGTGGATGCACTGGCCGTCACCCAGGGCCCCGGGCTGCCGGGAGCGCTGCTGGTAGGCATCAGCTACGCCAAGGCGCTGGCCTTCGCGCTCGATAAGCCGCTGATTGCGGTGAACCACCTGGAAGGCCACATCCACGCCGTGCTGCTGGAAGAAAAGCAGAAGGGAAATCTTGAGCTGCGCTTTCCCGTGCTGGCGTTGGTAGTCTCCGGCGGACATACTCACCTGTATCTGGCGGAGGAGCGCGAGCGTGGCTGGACCTACCAGAACATCGGGCACACCCGCGACGATGCTGCCGGAGAAGCCTTCGACAAAGTCGCCAAGTTGCTGGGGCTGGGCTATCCCGGCGGACCGGTGATTGACAAGCTCTCGAAATTCGGCGACCCGCAGGCGGTCAAGTTTCCCATGCCGCAAATCAAGCACCGCGACCGCCGCGACCAGGGGAAGCCGGAGGAGGAACGTCCGCGCTTCGACTTCTCTTACAGCGGCATCAAGACCAGCGTGCTGCGCTATGTGGAGAAGAACCGGCTGCAGCCCGCGATTGAGGAGCGGCGCCACAAGCTGGCCGGCATAGCAAAGGCCACCCTGGACGACTACCGCGCCGCCTGCGACCAGAACACGCTGGACCTGGTGGCTTCCTTCCAGCGCACTATGGTCCGCGATCTGGTGGAGAAGACCCTGGCTGCGGCGCGCGAGTACGAAGTGGCCACAGTTTTTGTCACGGGCGGGGTCGCGGCCAACAATGAATTACGTGCAACCTTCGAGCAGGAGGCCGCGCGTGCCGGTCTGCCGGTGTATTTTCCCAGCCGCCCGCTTTCCACCGACAACGCGGCCATGATCGCCGCCGCCGCTTATCCCAAGTTCCTGGCTCAGGAGTTTGCCCCGCCGGACTTCTCGGCGGAGGCGGGGATGAGGCTGGAGTAAGGTTTCAAAGTTTCCCAGGTTTCAAGGTTTCCGGACAGCTCGCCATCCGGACTTGGCGACTTCATTTCCAGCGTTGGCGCCAGAACGCCAGACTCTCATCAACGGCGGTGTTTCAGGCGGGACAGGATACCCACGTCACGGCTAGTCAGCTAGCTAGCCAGCTACCGTCGCTCCCAGGGCCGCGCTGAGCGCCAACTGGAGCTGGGCTTCGATATCTATATCCTTGAAAATGGCGTAGTTGGCACGCTTCTCGGTGTTCTCGAAGCCGCTTTGCCTGCCCGCCAGGATGACAATGGGAATAGTGGCGGTGCGGGGGTCGGCCTTCAGGGCGGTAATGAACTCGCTGCCCGACATGCGTGGCATCTGCATGTCGGTGATGATGACGTGGGGCTCGACGCGAGTGAGGGTCTCCAGTGCTTCTACCGGGTTAGTTGCAGATTCGACGACAAAACCGCGCTCTTCCAGGAAGCGGCAGACGGTATGCCGGATCAGCATGGAATCGTCTACGACCAGGGCCACCCGACCTGTTGGCAGGCTCTCACCCATGGCTGAACCTTAGCAAACCAGTCCCGGGACAACAATTCAAAACAGGCATTGGTAGGTTACGTCGGTTACTTAGGTGGGGTACGGGGGATGGCCAAACGGACCTATCCCGCTTCATGGCCACAGCAGGATCACCGCCAGTGGGGGCGCTTAGGCTTCGTTGGCAGGGGTACGCTCTTCGATGGCCATGTCCTTGAATTCACTGGCCTCAAAGATTTCGCCGCATTCGAGGCACTCGACAAATTCGGAGTCCTCTTCGCGGGCGACAATCTGCACCCGTGGATGCCGACACTGGTGATTCATGCTGATTCTCGGATCGGGGGCTGGTGGACGTCGTTGAACCGTGCTCATAACTTCCGGACATCCCTGCTTGGGACCAGGGGACCTTCGCCGGAAATTGGTCGGTATTTTAGCCCGACTGCGGGGGAAGTCAATAGCCTAAAGTCGCGGTCCAGGCTGTGCGGAAAGTGGGGGTTCCCGAAGTGAACCTTTTCCCGTGCAATTTCAGTGGCCGGGAGAGAGACCCGGCCTGGCATTGTCTTGCGCAGTCTGGATGGCCAGGGGCATGGGGTAGATTCCGACTTCGCGGGCTTCGTCAATCGGTATGCGCACCACCTGGGCCGCAGAGTAGCGCCTCATGCCCAGCTCCGCCGCTGCGACTGCGCGCTCGAAACTGGCGCGGCCGGTGAGTGCGGTTTCGATAAACAGATACTTTCCCGAGTTGGGCGCCACCCGGACCCCGACATAGGCGTGGTGCGGAACCAGGACGATCTCCGGTTCCATGCCCAGGTTTTCGAAGAGGGAAGCGTACATCACAGCGCCGTCAATGCAGTTGGCGGAAATCTGGCGCAATGACTCGCGCGGCATTCGCACCCGCTCGCTGATATCGGTATTCCGCCCCAAGGTCATGGAGCTTTTCACGTAGGAAACGCCCATCACCTGCAAGGCGCGATAAAGGGCGCGGGCCTGAACGTAAGTGGAGAGCTCCTGCTGGGCCCCATTTCTCCCTTCCTCATAGCCCGGGAGGCGGCGGCCGGGAGAAAATTCCTTGGCCTGGCTCAGCACCTTCTCCACCATGGCGTCGTGAGGGGTGACCCAGGAGGCGATAAAGGGCGCGTACTCGAACCTGGTCCCCCAGTAAATATCGTCGGCGGAGCGCAGCCGGACGGGCACGGTGCGGGTGAACAGCAGCTTGCCGCTGGCGTCGCGCACGGTGACCAGGGCGGTGGCGGCGGCGATTTCGCGGTTGTCATACAGGCGCGGGTAGAAGCTGGGCGCAAACAGGAAGGTGCGCACCGCGCCCGCATCCACGTCCACGGTCTGAATCTCCTCGTCGCTCCAGCCCAGGATTTTTACCGCAATGTGGTTCTCCAGAGGCGCGGCAGTGGAATTGGCAATGGTAATGTCCACCGTCCCCCAGCTGCGGTCATCCGGCCTCTGCAGCGAGGCGTAGTTGGCGAATACCGGGTATACCTCGCCGTCCAGCCCGACTTTGATCTTGTAAGTTGGCTCGGTGGCGCGCGGAGCGAGCGCCGGCGCGAGGGCGGTTTTGCCGGCGTCCACGGCGGGAGCGGCAGCGAGCACCGTTGATACTGCCAGGAGAAGGACGAGGGCGGCTGTCCCCAGAAAAATGCGGCCAGAATTTTGGGTGAGCACATTCCAGCTTAGCCCGCCCAGTCTGTGATGCAATCGAGGATTACCCTTAGATAGTTAGTAACTGAATTCACCTCCCGCCCAAAAATTGCTCCACGTCGCCGAGGAACATTCCCGGCTGGTCCACGAAGGTCATGTGCCCGCTGTTGGGCAAAATCACAAGCCGGGAGCCGGCGATCTTTTCATGCATGGTGCGGGACAAGGAGGGATCGCACTCGTCGTGGTCGCCGGCGATGACCAGCGTGGGCACGTGGATGGCGCCCAGGCGGTCCGTGTACTCCACCGATTTGAGGTTGCCATCAATTACGAACTCGCCGTCCGAGCCCCACATTTCGCGATACAGGTCCCAGGCGGTATTACCCTGGGCGATGGGATCGTAGTTGGGGTCGGGATGGTTGTGGTAGATGTAGGGGAAATAGCCCTCGCCCCAGGCCGCAATCATGTAATCGGCGGGATAGCGGTTCTGCTCGTAAGGGCGGCCATGGCCAAACAGGCCCTGCTTCTCCAGGCGGTCAATGCGCTGACGCAGTTCCGGAGTCATGCTGGCCTTCATGCGTTCGAATACTTTGTTCATGGCCGAGGTGCTGGAGAAGGTCGAGGCCAGGATCAGATGGCTGAGGTTGCGCTGATACTTGAGCGCGTAGGCCTGGGCCAGGACGCCGCCATAGGAGTGCCCCAGCAGACTTATTTTGCCCAGTCCCAGCGCCTGCCGCACCGTCTCCACATCCTCCACCATGTTGTCCACGGTGTAGCCCTTGGGGTCCTCGAGTTTCTGGGAGCGGCCGGAACCGCGCTCGTCAATGAAGACCAGGCGGTTGTGCCGGGCCAGAGGCAGCAGGTAGGGAAGGAAGTAGTCGTGCGACGCTCCCGGCCCGCCGTGCACAATCATCAGCGGCGCACCCCGGCCTACTTCCATGTAGTAGATGAGCACGCCGTTGGCATCCACAAAGCCATCCTGCATGGGATAGACCTTGGCGGCAGGGGCGGAGGTCGCGGCGCCTGGCGCGTTTCGGCTTTGCGCCGACAAACTGGCGGACGCAATAATCAGAATTGCTGTAGCGATCGGCGAGGCGGTTCTTTTCATGGCCGCCATGCTAAACCGCCGCGGGTGCGGCGACAGCACACAGCCAGGGCTCTTGGCTTCATTCTTGAGTCGTGTGACCGGGCACTGCCTGCTAGGTACCGGCCACGCCTAACCATTACACTGTGACGCGCATGAAGATTCTGGTCACTGGAGGCGCGGGCTACATCGGCAGCGTGGTTTCCGCCGAACTGCTGGGCGCGGGCCACCAGGTGGTGGTCTATGACAATCTCAGCCACGGCCATCGCCAGGCCGTGCCGCGAGGGGCGGAAATCCTCACCGGCGAGATGGGCGACCGCGAGGCCCTTGACCGCGCCTTTCAGCAGCATCGTCCGGAAGCGGTGATGCATTTCGCCGCACTCATCGAGGCGGGCGAATCCATGCAAGCGCCCGAGCGCTACTTTCGCAACAACACCGCCAGCACGCTCACCCTGCTGGAAGCCATGCTGCAGCACGGCACGCGCCGCCTGGTGTTTTCTTCTACTGCCGCCCTCTATGGAAATCCCGAGCGCACGCCCATCGAAGAAGACGCTGCCTTGCGCCCCACCAACGCTTACGGCGAATCCAAGCTGCTGGTGGAACGAATGCTGGGCTGGTTTCACCAAATCCACGGGCTGCGCTATGCCAGCTTGCGCTACTTCAATGCCGCCGGAGCGGCTGGGGAGTTGGGCGAAGACCACCGTCCCGAGTCGCACCTGATTCCGCTGGTCTTGCAGGTAGCGCTCGGCCGGCGCCCCGGCATTTCAGTTTATGGCGCGGATTACGACACTCCGGACGGCACCTGCGTTCGCGACTACATTCACGTTGCCGATCTGGCGGCGGCGCACCTGCTGGCGCTCGACGCTCTGGCGGGCCGCCAGCAACTGATTTACAACCTGGGCAACGGCCGCGGTTTCAGCGTGCGCCAGGTCGTGGAAGTGGCGCGCCAGGTGACCGGACACGCGATTCCGGCGAAAGATGCGCCGCGCCGCCCCGGAGATCCTGCCGTGCTGGTGGCCAGTTCCGAAAAGATTCGCCGCGAACTGGGATGGCAGCGGCGCTATCCCGAACTGGAGCAGATTGTGGCCAGCGCCTGGGAGTGGCGGCGGGGGCATCCCGATGGGTATGAGAAATGAGATAACAGTCTGGGAATTGACGATTGATAATTGAAGATTGACGAATGAAAACCGGGCGCTCTCGCAGATGGACTCTGGTAAGGGCGGCTCGCGCCACAAAGATTTTGAGCCGAAGCTCCGAAGACCGGAGGAGAGCCGCCGAGACGGCGTTGCTACGGGTGAAAGATGCCGCTTGACCTAGCTCGTGATCCGCATCGCCGCTTTAACCCGCTTACCGGCGAGTGGGTGCTGGTGTCGCCACACCGCACCCAGCGTCCCTGGCAAGGCCAGGTGGAGGCGGCTGCCCCGGC
>DATGGJ010000047.1:0-3147 GCA_035308585.1 Terriglobales bacterium | reverse complement strand
GAGGTGTTGAGACAGCTACTAGCCACTAGCTTCTAGCCGCTAGCTTCTAGCTAGGGACTAGAGGCTAGCAGCTTGCTCATGCGGCCCCGCTGGCCAGCTTCTGGCGCAGATCGGCGGCGATGAGCTGGCCGTGGAAGCGTCCATTCTCGATGAAGATTTCATTGGTGCGCGAGCCGGCCACGATTACACCCGCCACGTAGATTCCCGGCACATTGCTCTCCAGCGTCTCCGGGTCGCAAACCGGGCGGCACTGCTCCGGCGAAAGCTCAATTCCCATGCTGGTCAGGAAGTCGTAATCGGGGTGGTAGCCGGTCATGGCGAAAACAAAATCGTTCTTGAGCACGCGCGCGCCTTCCGGCGTGTTGATGCGCACCGCCTCGGGTGTGACCTCCAGCAGGTGGCTGCGGAAGAATGCCTGGATTTCCCCGTTCTTGATGCGATTCTCAATGTCGGGCTTGATCCAGTACTTCACGTGGCTGTGGATGCCCTCTTCGCGCACCACCATGGTGACGCGTGCTCCATGGCGCCACAACTCCAGGGCGGCAATGGCGGCGGAATTTTTGGCCCCCACCACCACCACATCCGTATCGTAATAAGGATGGGGCTCGTTGTAGTAGTGCATCACCTTGGGCAGCTCTTCGCCCGGGATGTTCATGAAGTTGGGCAGGTCGTAGTAGCCGGTGGCCACAATCACCTTGCGCGTGCAGTAGTCGTGGATCGCATCCTTGCGGTCCACCGTGGTCACGCGAAAATCGCCATCTTCCCCGCTCACGGTCTGCACCAGCTCGTACTGGTGGACGCGCAGGTTGTAGTGCTGGGCCACGTTGCGGTAGTACTCCAGCGCCTCCTGCCGGGTGGGCTTCATGTTGGCCGTATTGAAGGGCATGTCGCCAATCTCCAGCAGCTCCGGAGTGGTGAAGAAGGTCATGTTGGCGGGGTAGTGGAACAGGGAGTTGACCAGGCAGCCCTTGTCAAGGACCGCCACTTTCAATCCCGCGCGCTGCGCCTCGATGGCGCAGGCCAGGCCGGTGGGACCGGCGCCAATAACCAGCACATCGGTCCAGGCATCAGGGCGGGCGTGGGCCCGCTTGCGTCCCAGCGGTTCGGGAGACTTCCTGGTCTTGAGCACGGATTTCCGCGCCTTTTTGCGGGAGTTGCGTGGCAAAGGTATTCCTCTACGCACGCGATTCTAGCATGCGCATTTTTTCCTTCCCGCGCAGCTACACACGTCACACAGGCGTGTGCGCTGCTGCCTGGGCGGGCGGGGAACGCTTGTTATAATTTTTGGTTCTCGATGGCCTCACCTTCGCCATTGCGTTCATCCCTCTTCAGGAGCTAGTCATCATGGCGACCGCGACCAAAAACCTCACGCGCACGGAAAAAGATTCCCTGGGCACCAAGGAAATTCCCGCCAGCGTTTACTACGGCATCCAGACCGCGCGCGCGGTGGAGAACTACCCTATCTCCGGCATGCGCGCCCATCCCACCTTCATCCAGGCGCTGGGCATGATTAAGCAGGCCGCCGCCGAGGCCAACCAGGAACTGGGGCTGGTGGATGAGAAGCGCGCCCGCGCCATCATCCAGGCCGCCAAAGAAGTGCAGCAGGGCAAGTGGGACCCGGAATTCGTGGTGGACGTGTTCCAGGCGGGCGCCGGGGTGAGCCTGCACATGAACAGCAATGAGGTAATCGCCAACCGCGCCATTGAGATTCAGGGCGGCAGCCTGGGGGACTATTCGGTTGTGCATCCCAATGACCACGTCAACTACGGGCAGAGCACCAACGATGTGATCCCCACCGCCATGCGCGTGAGCTCGCTGCTGGAACTGGAGAAGCTGTACCCGGTGCTGGACGGACTGGCGGCCGCGTTCGACGCCAAGGGCAAGGAATTCTGGAACATCCTGAAATCGGGCCGCACCCACATGCAGGATGCGGTGCCCATGCGGCTGGGGCAGGAGTTTGCCGCCTATGCCGGCGCCATTCGCCGCGCCAAGGATGCCATCCGGCAAAGCTCAGAGATGCTGCGCGAATTGGGCCTGGGCGGCTCCGCCGTGGGCACCGGCATCAACACCCATCCCGACTACCGCGAAAAAGCCATCGCCCGCCTGGCGCACATTTCCGGGCAGAAGCTCAAGCCGGTGGACGACATGCGCTACGCCATGAACTCCAACCTGGGCATGGCGGCGGTTTCTTCGGCGCTGCGCAACCTAGCGCTGGAGGTGATCCGCATCAGCAATGACCTGCGCCTGCTCTCTTCCGGCCCCAATACCGGCTTCGGCGAAATCAACCTGCCCGCGCTCCAGCCCGGCTCCTCCATTATGCCCGGCAAAATTAACCCGGTCATGCCGGAACTGGCGGCCATGGTCTCCTTCCAGGTGGTGGGCAATGATGTGGCCGTAGCCATGGCGGTGCAGGCCGGGCAGCTGGAGCTGAACGTCATGATGCCCACCATGGCCTACAGCGTGCTCCAGTCCATCACCATTCTCACCAACATGCTGCGCCAGTTCACGGAGCGCTGCGTGAAGGGCATCACCGCCAACGAGAAGAAGAACGCGTTTTACGCCCAGAGCACGGTTTCGCTGGCCACGGCGCTCAACCCTTACATTGGCTACGCCAAGGCGGCGGAGATAGCCAAAGAGTCGGTGGCCACCGGGCGTTCCATTATTGAGATTGCCCGCGAAAAGAAGCTGCTGAGCGAAAAGGAAATTTCGGAGATTCTCGATCCCCAGCGCATGACCGAACCGCAGCGCCCCCTGGGAGCGGCCGCCAAGCGCGAGGAAATTAAAGCGAAGAAGTAACCGCGCTTTGCGGAGAATTTCATTTCACCAATGTCGACAGGTCAAATTGCTTCTAGGACGCTGCCTGGGCGGATTCGCGGCGACATTTGAGAAGCCCAGTCAAACACGGCGACAAAATTCATTCCAACAGCATCTTGGGGGACCCATTGCATAGGTCCTTCGCTCGGGGCGAGATTAGTTCGCCCGCGCCTCGGCTCAGAATGACATTTCTGTGGCGTGGAAATTTTCCGCGTTGATCCGCGTTCATCCAGGATAAAGAAGTTGGCCTTCACGCGCGGCGAAGAAGTTAGAACGACCAGCGCAGCAGGGTTGCGCCCACGGTGAAGCCCGCGCCCACCGAGGCCAGCATCA
>DATGGJ010000046.1:0-4316 GCA_035308585.1 Terriglobales bacterium | reverse complement strand
GAGGAACGCCTGCTGCGCGACTATCGCCGCTACCGGGCCCGTGCCTCCGCTGCCCTGTCCCAGGCCGCCGCCTGAGAGGCTCTCCCCCGCACCGGGCCGCAATATACGCATTCCCACAGACGAGCCCCCCATTGAGGTTCCCGGCTGAAAATAACAAAACAATTCCAAGCGGGCACGAGTCGTGCTGGCCGGAGCAGCGCAAGTCATTGCGAAATCGGAAGATAAATGCCCAGGCCAGGGAATCCCATAATCCGAAGCAGCCTTCCAATAATTGTAAATCGCGGCAGGAATCCGCTTTATAATCATGTAACCCTTGGTTCTACTGGGGCTTAGCTTTTCTCCCATGGCCGTGAGCGTGGCACCTGAGTTGCTTCACACCGATACGGACAGGTCTGTGCGGCCTTCACCACGCCCCGGACCGCCGCTCGCGTCCATGAACAAAGAGCTGCAGATCCGGTTCACCGCCGTGGTATTGGCGCTGCTGACGGTGGCGGCAGCTACCTTTGCTGTCCTCAATTTCTCCAAAGAACGGCAGCTGCAAATCCCGGTGGATGGCGTCTGGTGGGTGGAGCAGGGTGGCCAACTGGTGGCCAAGCGGGTAGACGCCGATGGTCCCGGTGCCCGCGCCGGCGTCAAGCAGGGCGACCGCTTGCGCGGGGTTGACGGCCGCACCGTGACCAGCGTGGCCAGCCTGGAACACCAGTTCTATCGCGTGGGCGTGTGGACCCAGGCCAAGTACCAGCTCACGCGCGGCGCCATTCCCCTGGAGACGCCGGTCATCCTGGTGCCGGCGGACAAATCCCTCTACATCGGCCTGCGCTTTATCGCCCTGTTTTATCTGGGAATCGGCATTTACGTGCTGCTGCGGCGCTGGACCGCGCCCAAGTCGCTGCACTTCTACATCTTCTGCCTGGTTTCGTTCATCCTGTACGCCTTCCACTATGTCGGCAACTGGAGCACGTTCGACATCGCCATCTACTGGGTGAATGCCGTCGCCTTGCTCCTGCAACCGGCGCTATTTCTGCATTTCACGCTGACCTTCCCGGAAAACAAACAGTTCGTGCGCCGCCACAGCTGGATTCAGGCCCTGGTTTACCTGCCCGGGCTGGTTCTGCTGGCGGTGCACATCGGCGCTCGCGAGTTCCTGCAGGCCAGCGAAACTCTGCGCTGGAACCTGGACCGGGTGGAAATGTCCTACCTGGCGCTGCTGTTCGCCCTGGCAGCGGCAGTGTTGTGGCACAGCTACCGCGAGGCCCGCACCACCATTCTGCGGCAGCAGATGAAGTGGGTGACGCGCGGCACCATCCTGGCCATCGCGCCTTTCACGCTGTTTTACGTGATTCCCTACCTGCGCGGGGACGTGCCCACCACCCTGATGAAGATCTCGGTGCTGTCGCTGGTGTTCCTGCCGCTCACCTTCGGCTACGCCATCTTCCGCTACCGGTTGATGGACGTGGATTTGATCTTTAAGCGCGGTGTGGCTTACACCCTTACCGCCGCGGCCATCGCGGGGGCGTATTTCGCGGTGGTGGCGGGCATCGCCGAACTGGTGCATATGCGCCTGCCCAGCACAGGCACCGTGGGCATGTTCGTGGCCATCGCGGTCACCGCCCTGCTTTTCAATCCGGTGAAGAACTGGATTCAGGCGCGCCTCGACCAGGTCTTCTACCACAAGCGTTATGACTACCGCCGCACCCTGGTGGGCTTCGGCCGCGAACTGAGCTCGGAGCCCGACCTGGACAAGATGCTGAGCATGGTGGTGGACCGGTTGTCGCACACGCTGGCGGTGGACCGCATCGCAATTTTCCTTGCGGGCGGCGAGCAGCCGGAACGCTTCAGCCTGGCCAAATCATTCCGCATCAGCCACGCCAACGGCTTGGACCTCAGCTTCCTCAGCAAGCCGCGTCCGGAAACTGGGGCCGGCCATTTATTTTTTGAGAACACCCATCAGGCCATCCGCGAAACTCCCACCGCCCAGGAAACCATCTCCCGCCTCGACCTGAACTACTACATCCCCTGCACCTCGCAGCAGGGCACGGTGGCGGTGCTGGGCCTGGGCAAGACGGTGGAAGGCGACTTCCTCTCCAGCGAAGACGTGGAACTGCTGGAAACGCTGGCCGGCTACATCGGCATTGCCATCCAGAACGCCCGCCTTTACGCATCCCTGGAGCAGAAGGCCACTGAGTATGAGCGCCTCAAGGAATTCAACGAGAACATCGTGGAATCCATCAGCGTGGGCGTGCTGGCGGTGGACCTGGAGGACCGGGTCGAGTCCTGGAACTCGCAGATGGAAGTCATGTACGCCCTGCCGCGCTGGCAGGTGCTGAACCGCCCGCTCAGCGAAATCTTCCCCGCCGCCTTCATGGAAGAGTACTACCGGGTGCGGCAGAGTCCGGGCGTGCACAACCTTTACAAGTTCCGCCTGGGCACGCCTTCGGGCGAAAGCCGGGTCACCAACGTGGCCATCGCCCCGCTGGTCACCAAGAAGTTCAGCGTCATCGGCCGGCTCATCATCGTAGACGACATCACCGACCGCATCGAGCTGGAATCGCAGCTCTCGCACGCGGAAAAAATGTCGTCCATCGGCCTGCTTGCCGCCGGCGTGGCCCACGAGGTCAACACGCCCCTGGCCGTCATCTCCTCTTACGCCCAGATGCTGGCCAAGCAGGTGCAGGGCGACGAGCGCAAATCCACCCTGCTGGATAAAATCACGCGCCAGACTTTCCGCGCCTCGGAAATCGTCAACAACCTGCTCAATTTCTCCCGCACCAGCAGCACCGAATTCGCCCAGGTGGACGTCAACAAAGTCATCCGCGACACCCTTACCCTGCTGGAACATCAGCTCAAGACTTCGCGCGTCCAGGTGCAGGCCGAACTCGACGATCATCTGCCCTCCATTCAGGGCAACTCCGGCAAGCTGCAGCAGGTGTTTCTTAACCTGTTTTTGAATGCCAAGGACGCCATGCCCCACGGCGGCACCCTGCGTGTGCGCACCAGCAACGGGACCGGGGTGAATGTGGCCATCAGCGACACCGGCGAGGGCATCGCCCAGGAGCACATTCACCGCATTTACGACCCCTTCTTCACCACCAAGAATTCGCCGCGCGACGGCCAGCCCCGCGGCACCGGCCTGGGGCTCTCGGTCACCTACGGCATCATTCAGGAACATGCGGGCAAAATCACCGTGGAAAGCCGCCCGGGGGAAGGCACCACGTTCTACCTGGAGTTCCCCCTGATTCGCAAGGCGGTCAGCGCTTGACCCGAGGTTAGTTGCCCATGGCGCAGCGCCTGCTCGCTGCCAGGGAGTAAAAATTATGGCTGAAGCTGCTGTTATTTCCCGCCGCGCCCTGAGCCAGCCCCGCCAGGGCTCGGCCGGCTGCGTGCTCATTATTGACGACGAGGCTGAAATCCGCGAGTCACTGCAGACTCTGCTGGAGATGGAAGGCTACGACGTGGAAACCGCGGTGGACGGCCAGGACGGCCTGCTCCACCTGGGCGAGCGCCCCTTCGACCTGGTGCTGCTTGACCTGGCCCTGCCCGACCGCAACGGCATGGAGGTGCTGCAGGAGATACGCGCCCGCGATCCTCAGCTTTCGGTCATCATGATTACCGCCTACGGCACGGTGGAGAACGCCGTGGTCGCCATGCAGGCCGGCGCCGCCAACTTCATCCAGAAGCCCTGGGACAATGAAAAGCTGCTGGCCGACGTGCGCGCCGCCGTCGCCCGCCGCCGCGCCGAAGAGGAAAACGTCCAGCTCAAGCGCGCCCTCAAGCAGCGCTACAACTTCGAAAACATCGTGGGCAAAAGCGAGCCCATGCTGCGCGTCTTCGACCTGGTGGCCCAGATCGCGGCCAGCCGCTCCACCGTCCTGCTGCAGGGCGAAAGCGGCACCGGCAAGGAACTCATCGCCAAAGCCATCCACCTGAACTCCTCGCGCGCCGACCGCGCCTTTGTGCCCGTCAACGCCGGCTCCATGCCCGCCGACCTGCTCGAATCCACCCTCTTCGGCCACGTCAAGGGCGCCTTCACCAGCGCCATCGCCAGCAAAAAGGGCCTCTTCGAGGTGGCCGACCACGGCACCCTCTTCCTCGACGAAATCGGCACCATGAACATGGAGACGCAGTCCAAAATCCTGCGCGTCCTGCAGGACCGCAAGTTCATGCACCTGGGCGGAGTGCACGAAATCCAGGTGGACGTGCGCATCATCGCCGCCACCAACGTGGATTTGAAGCAGCTGGTGCGCGAGGGCCGCTTCCGCGAGGACCTGTTCTACCGCCTGAACGTCATCAGCATTGACCTGCCGCCGCTGCGCCGC
>DATGGJ010000045.1:0-9544 GCA_035308585.1 Terriglobales bacterium | reverse complement strand
ACCATTGCCGAAATCGCGGGCGAGAAGGCCGGCATCATTCATCCCGGCGGGGTGGTGGTCACTTTGCCCCAGCATCCTGCCGCCAATGACGTGATCGGCAATGCCGTGCTCGAGCGTGGCGCACGCGCCGTCAGCGCCGTTGCTTACGTTCCTCCTGTATCCCCGGCTGCGGATGCCGGCCAGCCGGCAGGCACTTCCTATCCGCTGGAAGTCATGGGAGAGGAAATCCTGGTGGAATCGCCGCTCATTGGGCGCCATCAATACCGCAACCTCGCGCTGGCCATCGCGGCTGCCGTCGAACTCAACACAACGCACTTAGGGACAGCCGCCCCCGCCTCAAAACGTGTAGGGACAGCCGCCCCCGCGTCAAACCGTGCAGGGACAGCCGCCCCCGGCTGTCCGGGCGAGCCCAGCTCGCCTAAATCTCACATTTCCCCCGCCGCCATTGCCACTGGAATTCGCCACACCCGCTGGCCCGGGCGCTTCCAGGTCATCCCGGCGCACGATGCCTGGCCGGAGATGGTTCTCGACGTCGCCCACAACCCAGCCGGCGCCTGGGCTTTGCGCTCCACCCTTTCGCAAGCTTATGGCGAGCCGCGGCTCACGTTTGTTTTTGGCGCCATGCGCGACAAAGCCATCGCTGAGATTGCCGAAATCCTGTTTCCCCTGGCCGAGAACGTCGTGGCCACGCGAGCCGACAACCCGCGCTCGGCCACGCCGGAAGAAATTCGGGAGGCTGCTGCCCGTACCGGCGCAGAAGTGCTCTGCGCTTCCGATGTACCCGCCGCCCTGGCCCAGGCCCGCTCCCTCGCCGGCCCAGAGGGCTTGGTCGTAATCACCGGTTCGATTTACATTGTGGGAGAGGCTATGGGCGAACTGGGGCTTCGCGCCTGAATCTTGGATCCGAATTCCAACCAGCAGCTTGCAGCTGAAGCGGTTGTGGCGCGGGCGCCCTCGCCCGCGAAGCACCTGCTCAGCCGCCTGCGTTCCTACCTGATCTTCGATCCGCTGATCTGGTCCTACACCATCGTTCTGGCTATTTCGTCGCTGCTCTCGTCGTTCATTGACCGCGAAGGCCGAATTCAGCATGCGCACGCCCGCTTGTGGTCGTGGCTGATCCTGAAGACCACGCTTTCGCCGCTGACTGTGCGCGGCCTCGAGCGCATAGACACGTCCCAGCCCCACCTCTACGCGGTAAACCACGCCTCCGCCATGGATATCCCTGTGCTCTACGTGGGCCTGCCGTTCCAATTCCGCATCGTGGCCAAAAAAGAGCTGTTCCGTTATCCCTTCATGGGCTGGCACCTGAGCCGCTCCGGCCAGGTGCGCATTGACCAGCAGAACCCGGCCAAATCCATCAGCATGTTGAAATCGGCGGTCAAGACGCTGCAGTCGGGCATGCCCCTGGTCATCTTCCCGGAAGGTGGCCGCACCCCCACCGGGCAGGTAAAGGAATTTCTGGCGGGCGCGTTCTTTTTGGCCATCAAGGCGCAGGTGGACATCGTTCCCATGGCCATCGTGGGCAGCTACGAAATGCTCAAGATGAATACCTTCCACATCAAGCCACATCCGCTGGAGTTGCTGGTGGGGGAACCCATTTCCACCGCCGGCCTCGGCCTGCGTGACATGGAAGCGCTCTCCGCCAAGGTGAGAACGGCGATTGAAGATCTGTACTACTCCCGCTCCGCCGTCCCCGACCCCCGGCTGGATGTGCGCAAACGCTGACCGCTCAAACGACTACAAATAAAGGGGTTATCGCAATTGATATTCTATGGATATTATATTGGTATTTAATCGTTATTTATCCGGAGAAGTGATACAATGTGAATGGTCTTGAGGTTCAGATATGGGCTTACAAGTACAATCTCCGCCCCGTCCTGACCTGCGCGCGTACCGGGAAGCGACGAGCCTGCCGTTTCCCGAACTGGCCGAGCGGCTCTCCCGACTGATTGGCAGGAAGCTTATTGCCTACATAGCATCGGTGAAGGACGTAAGAGCGGTGGACCGGTGGATTGCCGGCGCCGAGCCGTACAAAGGCGCCGAGCAAAAGCTGCGGCTGGCTTACCACATTGCCAAAATGCTGAGCGACTATGAAGGCCAGCAGGTGGTGCAGGCCTGGCTTACCGGTTTGAACCCGGAGTTGCACGACCGAGTCCCGGTGCGCTTGCTTCGCTCGGCCGATCCGGAAGAAGTAGGCGGCGAACTTTTGGCAGCGGCGCGCGCGTTCCTGGCCGGGGGTTAAAGCCGGCGTGAGCCACCCGGAAGAAATCTATCGTCTGGCCAGAAAGCCGGACCCATGGGCGCCATTGGACTGGGCCTGGGCTGAGTTGGATGGCACCTTCGGCAACCGCTATGACGATCCCGAATCGCGTTACCGGGTTCTGTACGCCTCCTCGCAGAGGCTGGGATGTTATCTGGAAACCCTGGCCCGGTTCCGTCCCGATCCCACACTGGCAACCGAGCTGAATCAAATTGAAGGTGAAAACGATTTTTACCCGCTGGGGCAGGTGCCGCCGGAATGGTTCGGTGCGCGCATGCTGGGAACCGCCACTTTCTGGGGCGAATACGCCGACATTTGCGGAAGTGAATGGCTCAGCCGCTTAGGCGCGGAACTGGGACCGCGCCTGCTGGCCCAGTTTGGAATTCAGGAACTGGACCAGGCGGTGTTACAGGCGAGTCCTCCCCGCAAGCTCACGCAAATGGTGTCGCGGTTCGTATTCAATGCCGGCATGGACGGCATTCGCTATCCTTCCAAATATGGCAGCGCCATCGAAAATTGGGCGCTGTTCGAGCCCTTTAAGATTGACGTGAAGCGCACCGATCCTATCGCGCTGGACGATCCCGATTTGGCGCGGGCGTTGCAGCTCTTGCGAATGGCACTTGCCTGAAATGCAATTCCCTCCGTTGCGGGCAAGCTGCGCTCGCCCGGACAGCCGAAAGCCTGCCCTGAGCGTGTCGAAGGGGCGGCTGTCCCCACGCAGATGCCGAAGGGGCGGCTGCCCCCCCCATACATCAACCGAAGTCTTATGCATGCTAAACTCAATGTTTCACAGCACATCTGTCTCCAGCCATGGCTGAGACCATCAAAATCAAGCTGCCCGATGGCAGCGTCAAGGACGAGCCCAGGGGCGCCACCGCGCTCGACGTGGCCAACCAGATAAGCCCCCGTCTGGCTTCCGCCGCGCTGGTGGCCAAATCCAACGGCGACCTGATTGACCTGACCAGGCCGCTGGAAAAAGACACCGACCTGCGCATCCTGACCGAAAAGGACCCCGATGCGCTCCAGGTTTACCGTCACTCCACCGCGCACCTGATGGCAGCGGCAGTGCTTGAGCTCTTCCCCGAAACCAAGCTCGGCCATGGTCCCGCCACCGACACCGGCTTCTTCTACGATTTTTACCGGCCCACTCCCTTCACCCCGGAGGACCTGGAAAAAATCGAGAAGAAGATGCAGGAAATCGTGCAGCGCGACGAACCCTACGCGCGCGAGTGGCTGCCTCGGGACCAGGGCTTGCAGGAATTTCGCCAGGAAGGCGACTTCATGAAGTGTCACTTCATCGAGCAGTTCACCAAGCCCGATGAAAAGATTTCCATCTATCGCACCGGCAAGTTCACCGACTTCTGCCGCGGCCCGCACATTCCCTCCACCGGCAAGATCAAGGCCTTCAAGCTATTGAACATCGCCGGCGCTTACTGGCTGGGCGACGAAAAGAACCCGCAGCTGCAGCGCATTTACGGTACCGCTTTCTTCAGCAAAAAAGAGCTGGACGACTACCTCCATCAGCTGGAAGAGCAGAAAAAGCGCGACCACCGCGTTATAGGCAAGCAGCTCGACCTGTTTTCAATTCAAGAACTCGCCGGGCCGGGGCTGATTTTCTGGCATCCGAAGGGCGGCATCATCCGCAAGACCATGGAAGACTGGATGCGTGACGAGTACCTGAAGCGCGGCTACTCGCTCGTCTATACCCCGCACGTGGCCCGCGTGGACCTGTGGAAGACCAGCGGCCACGAAGGCTATTACGCGCAGAACATGTTTGTTCCCATGGAGCTGGACGATGCGGACTACCGCATCAAGCCCATGAACTGCCCCTTCCACATCCTGATTTACAAGGACCAGCTGCGCTCCTACCGCGACCTGCCCGTGCGCCTGGGCGAACTGGGAACGGTTTACCGCTACGAGCGCTCCGGGGTGATGCACGGCCTGCTGCGGGTGCGCGGCTTTACCCAGGACGACGCCCATATTTTCTGCACGCCCGAACAGATTGAGGATGAAATTCTCGGCTGCCTCGATTTCGCGTTGGCAACGCTGCGCAGTTTCGGCTTCGAACAGTACACCGCCGAGCTTTCCACCTGGGACCCCAAGGACCGCAAGAATTTTCTGGGCAGCGACGAACAGTGGGAGGGCGCTAACCGCTCACTGGAGAACGCGCTCAAGCGGTGCAATGTTCCGTACAAGATCATTCCCGGCGAGGCCGCGTTCTACGGGCCGAAAATTGACGTCAAGCTGGTGGACGCTATCGGCCGCCTCTGGCAGCTCTCCACCATCCAGTTCGACTGGAACCTGCCGCAGCGCTTTGGCCTGGAATACGTGGGCGAAGATGGCCAGCGTCATCAGCCGGTAATGGTGCATCGCGCGTTGTTTGGCTCCATCGAACGCTTTTTCGGCGTGCTGATTGAGCACTATGCCGGGGCATTTCCGGTTTGGCTCTCGCCGGTGCAAGCGGTGGTGATTCCCATCAGCGAGCGTCATCATGAGTACGGGCAGAAAGTTGCGGATCAGCTCAAGGCCGCCGGTGTGCGCTTTCATGTGGACGCGCGCAACGAGAAGATGAACGCCAAGATCCGCGAGCACACCCTGCAAAAAGTTCCCTTCCTGCTGGTGGTGGGCGATAAGGAAGCCGAGGCCGGCAAAGTCAGCGTTCGCAGCCGCGGCAAAGGCGACGAGGGCCAGGTCCCTGCCGCGGACTTTGTGGCCCGCATCACCCGCCTGATCGCCTCCAAGTCCGCCACTCTAGATTAGCCTTTGCCTATATGGGTACGTGCCCGTGTCGTCTCTGCCGCGTTAGCTCAGCGAAAATTGTAGGGCCTGTCATGTTGAGCGAGGGCGGACGCCCGAGTCGAAACATCCATATACCCCCAACCCTGACGCACTGCACCAGGGAGTTTCGACGCATAAGAGGGTGAAGCGCACGGCTCAATTAATTCGGAAGTTAAAGGAGAACCTCCCAGCGGAGAGTGCATCATGGTTTTCAGCGCTGACCATCGGCTCCATTCGATCTGCAACAGACGAGATCAGTAACGGAACACCCACAGTCGAGGTAAGGCCCTTTCCGATGCCGCTCTCCGCGTCCTCTGCGTCTCGGCGTTGAAAAGGCGTTATTTTGCGCTCAGGCCCACGCTGGCGCCGGTGGTCATGTCCATGTACACGTAGGATTTCAACACTTCGCGAAAGGCGGGCAGCGCCTCGCCCATGGACTCTTTGGAACGGGAGCTCAGCACCAGCAGTCCCACCACCTGGGGCTCGTCCACATAGGCCACCAGTTCGTAGGAGCCCTGGTTCACGCCGTAGAAGAAGCGCACCTTGGCCTGCTGGCTGTCGCCTGCGGGCAGGTCGCGCGCTTCCACAACGTTCATCCTGGGAAAGCGCTGGCGAAAACCGTCGAGATCGGTGGCCATCAGCTGTTGCAGCGTCTGCCCGGGCTGCTTCTCAGCGATATTGGGATAAATGACGCTATCCGCCTGGTCCCAGCTGGAGCCCTGCGGATAGAGCACGCAGCAAGTGCCCATCTTCTGGCCGGTAGCGCGGTCCAGCACCCAACCCTTAGGCACCGAAATCATGAAGCCGCCGTGGTCGGAATAAATAATTGCGGCGTTCTGCTGGGCCGCGGCAGTGTCCGGCATCTTCAATTGAGAACTGGAAAGGTTAGGCGCAACGGCGGTCGGCACCGTGGTATTGAGCAGCAGGAAAGCCAACAGGCTCAGCAGCATGAATCTGGTCCTCGGCGTGAAGCCCCGCCACTGATCCCGGGAGTGAAGACATCTTAGCCTTGGCCCCGCCCCAGCGAAAGGTTACCAAGGCAGCGGGCCTGCGGAGTCCGCATTGCCGCGAAAGCCGCTTCAGATGGCACTTTCGTGCCCGTTACCGATTTTAAAACAAGCTGGTTTTGCAGCCATGTTTATCCCCGCCTGCGGGCATGCTTGGCCGTAAACCATTCACCCATGCAGTACCATGGAAAGGTGCACGATCTCCCGCAGCGCGTCTCTCGCTACCTCCGCGAACGGGACCTCGTCCGCGCCGGCCACCGTGTGGGAATGGCGGTGTCTGGCGGGGCCGACTCCGTAGCTCTTTTCCGTTTGCTGCTGGAGTTGCGTGATGAGTTGGGCCTGGTGCTGGCGGTGGTTCATGTGAATCACCAGATTCGCGGCTCCGAGGCTGACGCCGACCAGCAATTCGTTGCCGACCTGGCCGCGAAATATAGCCTGCCGCTACACGCGCATTCCGCTGATACGCCCTCCTTCGCTGCCCAACGCCACCTCAGCCTGGAAGCGGCCGCCCGCGAACTGCGCTATAAGCACTTCCGGCGCTTGCTGGACGAAGGCGCCCTGGACAAGGTGGCCACCGCTCACAGCCTCGACGACCAGGCTGAAACCGTGCTGCTGCGGCTGGCACGAGGCACGGGAATCACCGGCTTGGCCGGCATTTACCCAAGGTGGCCGGTGGCCGGTGACCAGCGGCCCCCCGCCCGTCCGGGCGAGCGGAATTCGCCTCGCGCAACTGCCATCATCCGCCCATTGCTGGGGATCCGCCGTTCCGAGCTACTCTCCTACCTGGAAAACCTGAAGCAGGCGTGGCGCGAGGACGCCAGCAACCTCGACCAGCGGTTCGCGCGCAATCGCGTTCGTCACAAAGTCTTGCCCCTGCTGGAGAGCGAACTGAACCCGCGGGTCCGCGAACTGCTCGCCGAAACCGCCGAAATTGCCCGCGCCGAAGAAGATTACTGGGCGGCTGAGGTCGCCCGTCTTCTACCCCAGGTTTGGAGGGCCGCGGGAAAAGCCGAGCAAGGCAGTTTGGACGTTGCCGCGCTTTGCCAATATCCCCTTGCCCTGCAACGTCGCCTGGTCCGGGCGGTGGCGGAGTCTGTGGGCCTAAGCTTGGAGTTCCAGCATGTGGAGGAGTTGTTGGGCCTGGCCCAGGCGCCTCCCGCGGGCGAGAAGCGAATTGTGGTGCCCGGGGGGTGGCGAGCGGTGCGCAGTGGCGGCCGGCTTGAGTTGGGCTCCCCCTCCCGCCAATCCCTTCCAAATCATGACTTTGCCTACTTCCTTCCCCTTCCCGGCGAAGTTGCGGTAGCGGAGACAGGGACGGTGTTCCGGGCCATTGTGGGCCCTGTTTCTCCAGAACATACCTGCCAGGCTTACAACCCGACCTGCCTGCCGGATAGGCTGCGTGTGCGCAACTGGCGTCCGGGAGACCGCTTTTGGCCGGGGCATACCCGCGCTCCCAGAAAGATCAAGGAGTTGCTCCAGCAGCGCAAAATTCCGCCCGCCCAGCGGCGCAGCTGGCCGGTCATCACCGTCGCCGTTTCCGGCCAGGAACAGGTGGTCTGGTTGCGCGGTTTCCCCCCGCCGCAGCAACTGCTGGTTCCCCCCGGCCAGTCTGAGGGGCTGGTGATTCAGGAGTATGCTTTGCAGGAAGCCTCATCTCAGGCAGAATAGGCCGGGTCCGGCTGGCAACCTTGGCGGCCGGAGAGCTTAGCATCTTGGCATCTGAAACCATCGCCGCCGCTCCATTGCACCTGAGACCGGTGATCAGCGCCGAACAGATTCAGAAGCGGGTGCGCGAAATGGGTCGCCAGATCAGCGATGATTACCGCGGCAAGACGGTGCACGGGCTGGCGGTGCTGGAAAACGGCTTTATGTTCATGGCCGACCTGGTGCGCGCCGTAGATGTACCGGTGATGTGTGAATTCATCAAGCCCTTGTATCGGGATCGCATCCACGGCACCAGCACCAGCAAGGAGATCTTCTTCAGCCCGGAAATCGAGGTGCGCGGCCATCATGTGCTGCTGGTGGAAGGCCTGGTGCACTCGGGGGTAACCACCGATTTTCTTATGAACGGCCTGCGCTCCCGGGGGGCCGCCTCGGTGCGCCTGGCCACCCTTCTGGACCGCCAAACGGCCCGCCGGGTGGCGTTGCAGCCCGACTACTTCGGTTTCCTGGTGGACAATAAATTTCTGCTCGGCTACGGTCTGGGTAACCCGCTGCTTGAGCGTAACTTGCCGTATTTGGCTGCGGCCCAGCCCTAAGTGACCTAGGTCATTCAAATCCCGGGTCACAAGCAGCTGAACCGGGTTACAATGTAGTAGCGTAGGCGATTGCTTCTATCCAAATCGACGGTAGAGCATCTAATTCTTTGGAAGTGTGCGGCTTGACTGTCGCTTCCCGGGTGTTTTTTCGACCCTTCATTGGCTGATTAGGAGTTTTGCGTGAATTCAACCGTCAAAACGGTGGTGTTCTGGCTGGTCATCATCCTGTCTGGTGTGCTTTTGTGGCAGGTGGTTAAGGCGGGTGGCGCCGGGGCTAAGACCCAGGAGATCAATTTTTCCCAGTTCCTGACGGATGTGGACCAGGGCAAGGTAGCTGAGGTCACCATCACCGGGGCGGAAGTGACCGGCAAGTACGAGAACAAGACCCAGTTTCACACCACCGTTCCCACCAACTACCCGGACATGTATAAGACGTTGCGCGATCACAACGTCAGCATGATCGTGAAAGACGTGCAGAGCGGCAGCTGGCCCACCTGGCTGCTGAACCTGGCTCCTCTCATCCTGCTGGCTGCCTTGTGGTTCATTATGATCCGGCAGATGCAAACCGGGGGCAACAAAGCCCTCTCCTTCGGCAAGAGCCGGGCTCGCCTGCTCTCCATGCAGCAGAAGAAGGTCACGTTCAAGGACGTGGCCGGAGTGGATGAGGCCAAGGAGGAGCTGCGCGAGATTATCGAATTCCTGCGCGAGGCGCAGAAGTTCCAGAAACTGGGCGGCCGCATTCCCAAGGGCGTGCTCCTGGTGGGTCCCCCGGGAACGGGCAAGACCCTGCTGGCCCGCGCGGTCGCCGGCGAAGCCAACGTGCCCTTCTTCTCCATTTCCGGTTCCGACTTTGTGGAGATGTTTGTGGGCGTGGGCGCCAGCCGGGTGCGCGACCTGTTCGAACAGGGAAAGAAGAACGCCCCCTGCATCATCTTCATTGACGAAATTGACGCGGTCGGCCGCCATCGCGGCGCCGGCCTGGGCGGCGGCCATGACGAGCGCGAGCAAACCCTGAACCAGTTGCTGGTGGAGATGGACGGCTTCGAATCCAACGAAGGCGTCATCCTCATCGCCGCCACCAACCGCCCTGATGTGCTTGATCCAGCGCTGCTGCGCCCCGGCCGCTTCGACCGCCAGGTCGTGGTGCCCAATCCCGACGTCGTCGGCCGCGAGAAGATCCTCAAGGTGCATATGCGGAAGGTGCCGCTCGCCGCCGATGTCGACGCCCGCGTCATCGCCCG
>DATGGJ010000044.1:0-3326 GCA_035308585.1 Terriglobales bacterium | reverse complement strand
TGAATGCCACCAGCCTGGTCTACCGCAAGGAGCAGATGCTGGCGCCCCTGCCAGCACACCTGGGGTCAAACGCGGTTTTTAATCAGGCAGAGACGGAGACGGGGACGCCGGCGGTGAGAAGCTAGGAGTCAGGAGTCAGCGGCTCCTCGAGGCCGGTCGTTTCGTACGAGGGCCACACGCAAGGTCCTTCGACTCGCGCTCGTTTCGCTTCGCGCAACTCGTGCTCGCTCAGGATGACACGGCTAAAGGTTCTCCGCAGAAAAGTGAAAATGTTTTCTCTGTGTCTCCGTGCCTCTGTGGTGAATCAAACACGCGCGGGGTGACAAGGCCCGCGGAAAACCGATAATCTAAATACTTCGAGAGATGGCAGACTTTCTTCAACGCGTGCGCGAAGGCGTGGTGGTGTACGACGGCGCCATGGGCACCAATATCCAGGTGCGCCAGCCCAGCCCGGACGACTTCTGGGGCAAGGAAGGGTGTAACGAGCTGCTGGTGCTGAGCCGGCCCGACATCATCAAGGATATCCATGCCAGCTTCTTCCAAGTGGGCTGCGATGTGGTTGAAACCGATACTTTCGGCGCCACCCGCATCGTGCTGGCGGAGTACCAGCTAGAAGACAAGGTCGAGGAGCTGAATAAGGCCGCGGCCAAGCTGGCGCGGGAGGTAGCGCAGAGCTTTTCCACTCCCGGCAAACCGCGCTTCGTTGCAGGCTCGATCGGGCCGACCACCAAGCTGCCCTCGCTGGGACACATCAAGTTTGACGACATGGCCGCCTCCTACACCGAGCAGGCGAGCGCGCTGATCGCCGGCGGAGTGGACATCCTGCTGGTGGAAACCTGCCAGGACCTGCTGCAGGCCAAGGCGGCGCTGGTGGGCGTGTTCGAGGCGTTGCGGCTGGCGGGGAAGCGCTTGCCGGTCACCGTTCAAGTGACGCTGGAAGCCACCGGCACCATGCTGCTGGGAACGGAAATTGGGGCGGCGCTGACTACGCTCGAGCCTTTCGACGTGGACGCGATCGGGCTGAACTGCGCCACCGGGCCGCGGGAGATGAACGACGCGGTGCGCTACCTGAGCGTCAACTCGCCCAAGCAGGTTTCCGTGTTGCCCAACGCCGGCCTGCCGCAGAACGTGGGCGGGCACGCCGTGTACCAGCTCAAGCCCGAAGAGCTGGCGGAATACCACAAGCATTTTGTGGCCGATTACGGCGTGCGCATTGTGGGCGGCTGCTGCGGCACCACGCCCGAGCACCTGCAGGCGGTGGTGGCCGCGGTCAGCGGAGTGGAGCCGGCAAAGCGCGAGGTCAAGCCCACGGCGGCGGCGGCCAGCGCCTACACCATGGTGCCGCTGGATCTCGATCCCAAGCCTCTGGTGGTAGCCGAGGAGATGAACACGACCACACAGAAGGCGCAGTTCCGCGAACTCGTGCGGAACCATAAGTACGACGACATTCTGGCCGTGGCCAAGCGCCTGGTGAGCGAAGGCTCGCACATGCTCGACTTGTGCTGCGCCATCGTGGGCGAAGACGAGAAGGGCTACATGAGCTCGGTGCTGGAAAAGATTGCCACCCGGGTTCCGGCGCCGGTGCTGATTGATTCCACCGAAGCGGACGTGGTGGAAGAGGCGCTGAAGCGCATCCCGGGCAAGCCCATCATCAATTCCATCAATTTGGAGGATGGCGAGAAGCGCACCTCCAAAGTGCTGCCCATGGCCAAGCGCTACGGCGCGGCGGTGATCGCGCTGACCATTGATGAAGACGGCATGGCGCTGACCGCGGACAAGAAGCTGGCCATCGCCAGGCGCATTTTCGAGCTGGCGACGGAGAAGTACGGGGTGCGCCCGGCGGACCTGATTTTCGACGCGCTGACCCTGCCCATTTCGACGGGGCAGGAAGAGTACCGCACCGCGGGCATCGAGACGCTGCAGGGCATTAAGCGCATCAAGCAGGAACTGCCGGAGGTGAAGACGCTGCTGGGGGTGAGCAACATTTCCTTTGGCCTGGAGACCTACGCGCGGCGGGTGCTGAACAGCGTCTTCATGCACGAGGCGGTGAACCATGGCCTCGACATGGCCATCGTCAATTACTCGAAAATCTATCCGCTGTACAAGATTCCTGAAGAGGAAATTGAACTGGCGCGCAAGCTGATTTTCCGCGACCAGTCGGCGGGCGATCCGCTGGCCAACTACATGTCGTATTTCGCCCAGCGGGGCGGGCAGAAGGAAGAGAAGGCCACGGCTGAGGTGGAGACGCTGGCCATCGAGGACAAGCTGAAGTACGCCATCATCCGCGGCGAAAAGGCGATTGGCGAGGGAGGGGCGCGGCGGTCCCTTGAACAATTACTTGAAGAGGCGCTGGGGCAGTACACGCCGCTGGACCTGATCAACAACGTGCTGCTGGACGGCATGCGCACGGTGGGCGAGCTGTTTGGGGCGCGCAAGATGCAGCTGCCATCGGTGCTGGATTCGGCTTCGGTGATGAAGCAGGCGGTGGCTTATCTAGAACCCAAGATGGAGAAGAAGGCGGGCTCGCAGAAGGGCACGCTGGTGCTGGCCACGGTGAAGGGCGACGTGCACGACATCGGCAAAAACCTGGTGGACATCATCCTGAGCAACAACGGCTATCGGGTGGTGAACCTGGGCATCAAGCAGCCGGCGGACACCATCATCCAGGCGGCGCAGGAGCACAAGGCCGATGCCATCGGGCTGAGCGGGCTGCTGGTAAAGTCCACGCTGGAGATGAAGTACGTCATCCAGGACCTGGAGCGGCAGAAGCTGGAGTTTCCCGTGATCTGCGGGGGGGCGGCGCTGACCCGCAAATACGTGGAAGATGACCTGCGGCGCGAGTACTCGAATGCCGTCTTCTACGCCGATGATGCTTTCGGTGGGTTGCACATCATGGAGGACCTGATCGGACAGAACGGGGCGCGCGAGAAGCGGCTGGCCGAGGGGCGCACGGTGAAGGAGTTTGCCAAGGCGGCCGCGGCGGGAGCGTCCGCCGGGGACCCGGCGCCGGAGGTGGTGGAGCGCAGCCCGGTGGTGGGGGATGCGCCCAATATTCCCGTGCCGCCGTTCTATGGGGCGCGGGTGAAACGCGATTACGACTTGCGCGAGGTGTTCCGCTACATCAATGAGACGGCGCTGTTCAAGAACCAGTGGCAGCTGAAGACGGCGTCGCAGCAGGACTACGTGCGGCTGGTGGAGGAGAAGTTCCGGCCAATACTTAAAGGTTTACAGGAAGAAGTGATTGCCAGCGGGCTGTTCGAGCCCAAAGCGGTGTACGGGTATTTTCCGGCGCAGGGAGAGGGGAATGATCTGATTGTGTATGAACC
>DATGGJ010000043.1:0-6479 GCA_035308585.1 Terriglobales bacterium | reverse complement strand
GTGCGATTCCGGCAATTCCTGCCGCGGCGCCTCCGTCCAGCCACGGCCCGTCACCAGCGCCAGCACCACGACAATGCAGAAGAAGGTCTGTGCCAGGGTGGCGTGAGCGGTGGAGACGGCGGGCGGCAGATAGAACAGAACAGTGATCCCGCCCAGAATGCCTTGTGCGATAACGGTTGCGAGTGCGGCGATGCCCAGTTTGCGTACCCAACCCCGGTGGTCCACCCGCCACGTCCAGACCGCCAAAATGATGGTCAGCAGGCCGATGAGTTCCGCCACCATGCGATGGCCGTGTTCGAACTTTACCCCGCCCACCATGCGCGGCAGTTTATAGAGCGAGCCGAAAGAGGTCGGCCAGTCGGGCACGGAGAGCCCGGCGTCATTGCTGGTCACCAGGGCCCCCGCAATCAGGAGCAGGAAGGTCGCGCCGGCTACCAATATGCAAAAACGGTGATGGGCCCGGTTGTAGGGTCTTGGTGAAGAGTTCAGAGAAATACTCCTTGGGTCCGGTCGTTCTGTGAGTTCCGAATGCCGCGGCCCCACGCCGCCATTCACCCCAGGCTGAAAAGCCACGCCCAGCGGAAATGGGGAAGATGAGTGGGCCGGCAACCCCGGCCCACTCAGGACCGATGATTCTACCAAATGCTAATCGCCCATGCCCGCGGCCGGCGCTCCACCCGGCTTGAAGGTGAAGTCCACCGTCTGCGACCCCTTGGGCGCGATGGTGATTTTCTGGTCCTGCTCGCCCAGTTTTTCCTGCACCGCCGCCAGGGTGTAGGTGCCCGGAGGCAAGCCCTTGATTTCAAACTTGCCGTCCTTGTCGGTGACCGCGAAGAAGGGCGTCTTGACCACGCTGATGTACATCTTCATCCACGGGTGCTGGTTGCACTTCACCGGCAGCATGATTTCCTGCCGCGCGAAGCTCTTGTCTATGGGCGCCGCCTTGGGGGGCTGCGATTCGTTCCACTCCCGGTTGTCCTTGGGCGTGGGATGGATGTTGTGCGTGGTCGGGTCGTCGTTGATCACTTCCACCGTCTGACCGGCCATCACGCCCAGAACGTGGGGATGATACCGGCAGCCTTCCTGGTTGATCTTGGCCGCGTCCTTGGGCGGCTCGAAGGAGTAGTTGTCCAGGCCGTCTTTCACGTAGACGAACACGTTGGCCAGGTTGCCGTTGTCCACCACCATGTCTTCGGAGGCGTTGGAGCCTTTGCAGGCCGGGTCCTGACTCATATCAATCTTGACCGGCTTGGGAGCCGTTCCCGCGAATTTGATGGTCCCCTGCACGCTGCCTACCGTGCTGGGGTCAATGGTGGCCGAGGCTTTGGGGGTGGCGGCGCTCTGCTCTTCCTCATTGCTGGCCTGCTTTTTGCTGCAGGCGGTCAGCAGCGCGAGTCCGAGCAGGACAAGCAATCCTGCCGTGACAATCCAGAGTTTCTTATTCATGACGTCGTTGCACCTTTCTGAAGGTTTAAACGAGCCCTTTACAAACTATCTATATTAACGCGAACCGCGGCCCATCGCAGCGGCTTGCACCGCCGCCGGGGAATGGCGCAGCGCTCCGGTCGCACGCTTTTGCGGAGTATTGTTGGACGCCTTTTTCGCCGGGGCAGCGCCGCGCGGCATCATGCCCGAGAGCCGGTGCTGTTCCTCCGGCGTCAACTGGAAGATGTAGCGCATCAGCAGGGCGTTCTGGTCCTGCTCATAGCCCTGGAACGAGGGCGGCGTGGGTCCGGCGAAGACCCAGTGCCCGCTCTGCTGCCGGAACAGGCCCGAGGGCATGGAGGTCCCCGGGCTGATGGCCTGCGGGTCCAGCAACCAGTGCTCCACCCAGTTCGGCTTCAGGCGGTCCTTGGCCAGCAGGAAGTTGGGCGCGGTGGCGAACTTGTCGTGCGCCGGGTCCCCGGTGGCGTGGCACTTCAGGCAGGGCGCGGCGTTGCTGGTGAACAGGCTGCGCGCCATGTCGGTCTCCTTGGCGGTCAGCGCCGGCACCTGCTCCGGAAGGTAGGGCATCGGCTGTTTCGACAGCGCCTGGAAGAAGCGCACCAGCACGCGGATCTCGTGGTCGGAGAAGAAGAAGGTCGGCATGTGCACCTTCAGATAGGTGCGCACGCCGTTGCGGTTGGTATCGGTGGTGCTGAGCGCTGGATTCGCCAGGAACTTCGCCAGCCATTGCGGGCTCACCCGCGCTCCCTCGGTCAGCAGTTTGGGCGGCAGTTGCTCCTTCCAGTCCGGATCCTGGTAGCGCTTCATGCCCATCAGCACCGTCTGCTGCCCGGGATAGAACTGGTGGCAGCCCATGCAGTTGTACTTGCGCACAATCCACCAGCCTTCCTGGATATCGCGCCGCTCATCCTCGGGCGCGTACTGGAAGCTGGCAGGAATGGCGGAAGTATCTTCGCTGCCCATCAGGAATGTGGTGAGGGCGCGAATCTGTTCCGGGGTGAGGTGCGGGTTGGGCATGCGCAACTTGTCGGTGTCCGACTTGATCATGCCCTTGTCGAAAACGTTGGGCTCGGCCAGCTTGTGCTCGAAAAAGCCTTTCAGGCTGTACCACGGGCCTTTGGCTGGGCCTTCGGGCAGGCGGGCGCGGTCCACCGGGTCGGTGATGGGCTCGCCTTCCCCGCGCTGGGCCATGTCCGTGAACAGCGCGAAATCAAGCCGCTCGATGGGCTTGCTGCCCTCCTGGGTCAGTTCGGTTCCGATTCCACGATCGTCTTCGAAGCCAGAAATTTCGTGGCAGCCGGCGCAACCGAACTGCCGGATCCACTTCTCGCCCTCCGCCTTCAGCTTGGGATCGTCCATGTAGGAGGCGTCGGGATAGGAGCCGGGGTCCTTCTCTTTAAGCGTGATCAGGTAACTGGCCACGTCCTGCGCATCCTGCTGGCTCAGGCGCAGGCTGGGCATCACGGTCATGTTTTCCACCTGCAGTTCGTGTCCGTCGTTGGGGCAGGTGGTGTGGTCCAGGTCAAAGGCGTAGGGCAGGCCGTGCTTGGCGTAATCCTCCGGCCCAATGTCTTTCTTCTCATAAGGGCAGTAAGGACGGATGCGCTCGCGCGGGTTGTGCACCCAGCGGACCAGGTAATCGTAGTTGACCTTCTCCCCCACCCGGGTCAGGTTGGCGGCGAAATCGCCTCCCTGCATCTGGTCGCCCTCTCCAATGGAGTGGCAGGCCATGCAGCCGCGCGTCTCGAATAGCTCCTTGCCGTGTGCCGCGTCGCCTGGCGCCGCATGCGGGATGGGGTCCTTCAGCGCCGTCTGCCACAGGTAGGCGGCAATGGACCGGATCTGCTCATCGTTCAGGCGGAAATTCGGCATCTTGGTGGTGGGCCGGAAGTCGGTGGGCTTGCGCAGCCACACCGGAATCCAGTTGCGGTTCAGCTTGGCGCGGATTTCCTTCAGGTTGGGCCCGACTTTCTTCATGTCGCGCATCAGGTTGCCCGTCTGCAGGTCCAACTGGTGAAGCTGGCCGTCAATCTTGCTGTTGTCCACCTTCAGCGTCTCCGCTTTGGTGTAAAGAAGATTGGCGGTGTTGTTGTCCGGCGCCTGGTCGCCTTCATGGGTGTACTCGGCAGCCATTTTCAGGTTGTCGATTTTCTGCTGCTCCAGCTGCTTGATCTGCTGGTCAGTGGCGCGCAGGTCATCAGGCTCGCTGTTGTAGCCCTGGTACTTGTGGCAGCCCATGCAGCCGCGCTGCTCGAAGAGGAATTTGCCCTGGCTGATGACCTGGCCGGCGTTGCCGCTGATCAAAACCATGTCGGCGGAGTGGCAGTTCTGGCATCCGGCTTCCACGTTTTCCTTGGGGAACAGCGGCCATAGCCAGTGCTCGTAAGTGCCGTGGGCCTTCACCATGCTGGTGGTGGCGCGTCCGTTGCCCTGGTGGCAGGTAGTGCAGCCAAACTTCTCCGGGTCATGAATGTCGAGCAGTTCCGTATCCGGATGGCTGACAAAGGCGCGCGCGTAGGCATCCGGCTTTTGTCCGGGCGCCGCCATGTCCGCCGCGGTAATCTTCAGCGGCTCGCGGATCCCCAGGTGGCAGGACTCGCAGCGGTCCACCATGATGGGATTGCCGCTGTTGCGCGGGTCGGGTATGACCACCTGGTGGATGGCCGGCGAGAGCTCTTCCACCTTGTTCTCCAGCCCGGTCACCTGCGACGGGGTCAGCGTGACCATGTGGTCGGAGACGTACTGTTGCATCTCCGTGTTGATGGCGGTGACCGGCTTGAGCACATCACCCAGTTGGCTGTTGGCGGCGGTGCGCTGGTCTTTCAGCCCGTTGTATTCCGCTTCCAATTGCTCGTAGTTGTACTTCTTCCTGCTGCCATCGGGGAATACCACCGTGAAAAGCTGCTGCTCCCATTTATCCAGGGCGCGCTGCTGGCTGCGCTTGGAAGAAGGGTCCGTGTCGGTCTCGATCTCATAGGTAACGGCACTCACGTAAGCGCGCTTGTCGGTGAAAACGTTCTGCACCGCCAGAATCTGCGCGCTCAAATCACTGATCTGCTGGTTCAGCCGCGTGATCTGAGGCTTGGCCTGCTCGGATGCCTGCTTGTACTGCTCTGCCAATTTCTGATAATCGGGGCTGGACTCCACTTCCTGTTGCGATTGGCGAGACTTCACCCGGGCCGTCTTGAGGAACGCGGTATAGCGCTGCTTGAATACCTCCTGGTAGCGCTTCCATGGCCGCTGCCCGTAGGCCTCGTCCCACAGCGCCCAGAACATGGAGGCGATGAGCACGGCGGTGGCGACCGCGTAGTAGAGGGCGTACGACTTGCTGGTTATCGGATCATCGTCAGGCGTGGGTAGCTCCGGCACCGTCGCCTCCTCAGATGTTGAAGTACGGCGTTATCCACACGTATTTAATGTGCATGGCCAGGCGCAGCCCCATCTTGATTGGCAGCCCTACCATGGTCAGCAGAAAGAACACCATGATCGAGTACTGCAGCAGGCTCATGCGCCGGTAGTCCTTCGGCTGGTAGCGGCGGAACAGCGCGAACACGATGAACCCGCCCAGCAGGTAATAGCCGCCCACCACCACCGCCCCGAACACCACCTTGCCCAGGTTCGAAGTAATGCCGAACAGGTCGGGCAGATCGCGGTTCACCTCGTAAATGAGGCGGCTGTGGTCCCAGGTCTGCCCCGGCCAGAACCACTGCCAGCCGGGCCCGCGGATGAAGGTGCCGATCAGGATCATGGTCACCCATAGGAACAGAAAGCCGAACGCAAATGTCCCGATTGAGAAACGCCGCTGCCGCAGCGTGTAATACCCATTGCCCAGCGGATTGGTGTCAATGTAGGGAACCACCATCAGCCCCACGATAATCAGCGTGGGCATGACCACGCCCGCAATCCAGGGATCGAAGTAAACCAGCATTTCCTGCAGCCCCAGGAAGTACCAGGGCGCCTTGGCCGGATTCATGGTGACGTTGGGATTGGAAGGCTCCTCCAGCGGCGCGTTCAGCGTGATCGACCACACCATCAGGACCGCGGTCACGATGATGGCGGCCAGAAATTCCACCCGCAGCAGGAACGGCCACACGTGCACTTCCTTCGCCCAGCCCGGCTTGAAGGGCCAGGTTTTGCGGTAGCGCGTCTTGGCCTCCTGGGGATTGGCCTCCAGTTCCGCGATCAGCTTGTCATTGGCGCGCCCCTGCCTCACCGCCAGCGCGGTGTAGAAAATGAGCAGCGGCACCAGCGCCACGATGGGCACATTGTCAGGTGCGGATACGATCTCCCACAACTGATGCCAATCCATAAAACCTCCAAGGGTTTCCAGTTTCATGTTTCCAGTTGCAGCAACTGGAAAGGAAACTCGAAACTGTTCTACGCGTGTGCCGCCGCCTTCGTCGCGCGCGGCTCTTTCACTTCCGACTCCAGCATTACCGGCGCCGGCCCGGAAATGCCGCCATCTTTCCTGACTCGCCAGAAGTGCACGATCATGAAAATCGAAGCCACTATCGGAATGCCGATGCAATGCCAGATGTAGGAGCGCAGCAGCGCATTGGCGTCCACAATCGAGCCGCCCAGCAGCCCGAAACGTATGTCGTTGTAAGGCGTCATCCCCAGCTGGTGTCCGAAAGGCCCTTCGTGGCCCAGCAGCGGCGTGGCCCGCGCCATGTTGGTGCCCACCGTCACCGCCCAGAAGCCCAGTTGATCGTCCGGCAGCAGGTAGCCGGTGAAGGAAAGCAGCAGGGTCAGCACCAGCAGGATCACGCCCACGTTCCAGTTGAACTCCCGCGGCTTCTTATAGGACCCGGTGAGAAACACGCGGTACATGTGCAGCCAGACGGCAATCACCATCAGGTGCGCCGCCCAGCGGTGCATGTTGCGCAACAGCTTGCCGAAGGGCACGTCGTGCTCCAGGTAGAGCACGTCGCGGAAGGCCTGCACCTTTTCCGGGTGGTAATAGAACATGAGCAGCACCCCGGTAAAGGTGAGCACAATAAAAAGGTAGAAGGTGATGCCGCCCATGCCCCAGG
>DATGGJ010000042.1:0-7115 GCA_035308585.1 Terriglobales bacterium | reverse complement strand
TTCGCAATGACTTGCGCTGCTCCAGCCAGCACGCCTCGTGCCCGCTCGAAATTGTTTTGTTATTTTCAGCCGGGAACCTCAAGGGGGGCTCGTCTGTGGGAATGCGTATATTGCGGTCCGGTGCGGGGAGAGCCTCTCAGGCGGCGGCCTGAGACAGGGCAGCGGAGGCACGGGCCCGGTAGCGGCGATAGTCGCGCAGCAGGCGTTCCTCTTCCGCGCTGCCGGAGAGGCTTTCTGCCGCCATCTTGCAATAACCAAGGCGAAACGCGGTGTAGGCCTGCAACCACGCGGGCAGACGGTTGTGTATTGCGTCGCCGCTCAGTTCGGCATAGCGCCGCAGCAGATAATCGGCCGCATCGGATCCCATATCCCACTCCACGATGGCGCCCGCGAGGTCCCAGGCGATGTCGGCGCAACCGGGGAAGAAATGGTCGTCCCCATGGGTGGCGCTGTCGGTCTTGAGGATTCCGCGTTCGGTCAGCAGCCACTCGTGGGGCTGCATGCGACCATCGGCGAGCACGGGAATTTTCATCTCCAGGTTTGCCGCCTGGGGCTCGTAGGCAACGCCAAACTCCTCGTGCAGATTCCAGGCCGTCATGGCGGCCAGGTCTTCCGAATGAGCCGCCGGCTCACGAAATGCTGAGGCGCGGAAAGCGCAATATTGTGCCAGACGATCCAGCAGCCGCGGGCACAACTCGCTGCGCGTGGCGGGAAGGCCGTTCTCTTTTGCGTACGCGAGGTAGCCGCCGCCGGCTGGTTCGCAGACCGGCGCGAAGCCCGCGTCGGCCAGCGCCGCCGCGCGCTCCGCCACTTTCGCACCAAAGTGTCCCAGGCCTTCAAATTTGAGCAGCCGCCGCCCGTCCCGGGAAAGGAACTTGGCGCGCTCCATGGTTACCCAGGAGCCCGGCCAGTTGCAGGCGATATCGAAGAGATGGCGCCGCCACAAGCCGCCGCCCAGGTTGAGCTCCGCATCGGCGGGCGAAGCCGGCCGGGGCAGCACGGCGTAGGAGCGGTATTCCGACCAGCGCCGTCCGCCATTACGCGCCCGCAGCCGCGAAGGCTCGGGCTGCGCGCCGCAAAGAAAAGTGATGCTGTTGCGCGGCACCCCCGCCTGCAGCAGGGCATCGCCTACCGAAAGGAAGGACGAACCGCTCAGCCCGGGGCCCTCGTCTACCACCAGAAATTCTCCCTGGCGGGCGCGTTGAACCGCCAGCCAGCGCAGTTCAGCGGGAGTGAATTCGGTTTTGCGGTCGAAGGGATGGCCGACGGGGCGAACCGTTATGCGCTCCGCCTCCACGCCACGGCGCCCGAGCGCGGCAGCTACCACCGCGCTCAGCGTGCTGCCGATGCTGCGGATTCCCACCACAGCCGCGCGCCGCGAGACCAGGCGAAGGCTGCCCGCTAAATCCGCGTACTGCAGCGGGTGCAGCGCGTAATACGCGAACCCTTCAGGAGTAGAGACGGTAATCTTTTCGGGCAGACGAACCCGGCTCAAGCGCTGCAGCGGCTGGCTGGGACAAAGCCGCGAAGCGCCGCCGAGCAGCATTTCCGCCAGCGCGTTCGTAGTTGCCGCCGCTTGCGGGGCATGCGGCGAATCCAAATCCGACAGCCCGCACTCCAGTTCACCGCAGCGCAGCAGCGCCTCCAGCAGCCGGTCGGCGGGCGAGCCTGCGCCCGCAGTATCCAGTTGCTGAACCAGCGGGAGCAGGGCCTGCAGCAAGGCGTTGCCGGAGTGGGCACGCCGGCCTTGGCGAAAAACCAGCATGAGAATCAGATCAGGCGGCGCGATTCTTGCTGCCGCGGCGCGAGCGGGCTACGTCGCCATCTTTATCAATGAAATACAGATACTGATTGTCGCGCTCGACGGCATGGGGCACCAGCACTTTGCAATCGCCTTTGCCGGACTTAGGTTTCTGGCAGACGTTGCCTTCCCCGTCGAGGTAGTACAGGTAGCTCTTGTAATCGCGTTCCAGGTTGAGTTTCTTGACCTTTTCCGCCATTGGGCATGACCTCGCTCCAACTTGGATTCGGGCCAGGGCCGGGCTGATGCCTTGGGGGGCGGATAAAAGCGGGTCAGCGAGAGCGCCGCCGGGGGCGCCGAACCGCCGGATGGGCCGCCTTTTCCGCCTCTTCCGCCGGCGAGAGCACGCGCCGCACAATGGGGGTATTCAGCTTATACTTGCGCTCCGCCACTTTGCCGCTGTCGTCCTGCACCCGCAGGGTAAACACCGGCAGTACGCCTTCCTTATCGAAATTTTCCTGGCTGATGGTAACCGGGAACACGCCGAACAGTTTGCGCTCGCGGTAGGCGGTCTCGTAACGGTGCCGGTGCAAGTTCCAGGTGAAGACGCGAATCTGGTTGTAATCGAAAGCCATGCCGTCGTGCGGTTCGGTCAACACCATCAGGTACTGGGGAACTTTCTTGTCCCCATCCTGCACCTGGTCGAGAACAAAGGCGCCCACGATGCGCTGCCCTTCGGCGTACTGCGCCACTTCCAGTGGGAGATCAATGTCCACCATGCGGGCCAGAACCCAGCCCACCCTTCCCACGGGATCGCGGACCAGCCACCAGTCTTCCAGCACGGGTTGGGGAGCGGCGTTCTTGCCGCTTGCGTCCTCGCGGACCGGGAGGATGGCGGGCTGGGGCTTGGCGGCGGTGGCGCGCTTCAGAATCTGCACTTTGGTCGCGCTCTTGATCTGGTACAGATGTTTGGTGTCGCGCCCGGGAGCGATGTGAATGTTGGTATCGTTTTCCGTGATGCCGGTGGCCACCAGCGGGGTATTGCGATTGCCGGCCGCCAATTGCTCCATCTGATCAAAAACATCCTGACCCGCGAGGTAGCGCTCCTCGACCCAGCCCTCCTTGCCATCGCTGGCGCGCACCCGCACGAAGCGCCGCGAGTGCTCCAGTACCTGCACTTTCTCTCCGTTTTTCACCAGGGTCACCCGGTTGTACACCGCGGCAATGCGGTCGCGCAGGTACACCTGGGGCGCGGTCACATAGGCGTTTTCTTGCGGCTTGCCGCGGCGGGAGCAGCCTGAGGGCAACAGCAGCGCGCAAAAAAGCAGCAGCAGGGCGGCGGCGGGAATGCCGGGTTGCGCAGACTTGCGCGCCAGAAGTGTTGGGGCCGACTTCATGAGAGGGTTGCTGCTCTAACTATAGCGCCGGGCGGGCGCCGTGCGGGGAGTTGAGTTACTGCCGCATCATATCTGTTACGGGACGAGGGGTCAGGCACTCAGCGGTCACCACTCCGCATCCGGGATCTTTCACCAGCTTCGCTCAGCGGCAGGCAGGGGATGGCGCAGCCTCCGATCCGCCATGCGGCGAGTCTTGCGCGGGGGCGACAAAATTCGGCGGCCGGCCCGTCCACTGCAAGGCGATGGTGGGATCATTTCGGCGCAAGGGCGGTTCAAAGGGCCGGCGGGCCCACAAGTCTTGTCTTCCGTATGCCAGTTGGGCGGCAGGCCCCAGCCCGATCAGGAAGAAGCGCACGCCGCACACTTCAATCGGCATGCCGGTAATAAGAAACTCGGAATTCGGCGGAGGCGACGGCTGCGCCCGTGGAAGCGCACCGAGAAATTGGCGGGTAATTCTGCTATTCGCTTGCCAGGCGGAGAGATTGTGCCAAAGTCCGAATAAGAAACAAACCAGCAGCAGCAGAAAGCAGAAGCGGCGCGGGCGCGCATCCGCAATGCCGCTCAATAGAGCCGCCAGGAGCAGGGCCATTCCGATGGCGCTGATGTAGAGGACACGTGACCACAGCAGAGCCGGGTCGAAGTTCCACAGCAGGAAATGGGCTGGCAACACGGCAATCACCATCCAGCCCAGGGCAAGCCAGGCCAGCTTGCGCCGGTGCGGCTCCGGCCTGCTGATAAGAAGAAGCGAAAACAGCACCGCCGTGGTCGCGGCCGCGATGATGACGATGTGCCAGGCCGGCGGCTGGTGCCAGTTGTATCCCATCAGCGTTTCCGATGGCGCGCGCAGCAGGACCGCGGCAAGCGCCTTGCGTCCAAATTGCAGCACCTCCGGCCTCCCGGCTGTGCTTTGGTAGCCGCCAATGCCGTGCAGCACGTGCCAGCGATACGCAAAGGTGGCGGCGGCCACGGCGAAGAAGCCGCCCACCGCCTTCCAGTTGCGGCCGGCCATGATCATTACTTCGAGCCAAACCAGCAGCAGGGGCAGCACATAAACGCTTTCCTTGGCAAAGGTGGCAACAAAAAACAGCAGCAAGGCCAGGGCGTACATCGCGGTCGAGCCGCCTTTGCGGAAACACAAGTAAGCCACCAGCGACCAGGTTCCCAGGGCGGTCGCGATCAGGTCGAAGCGCGCCGCAATGTAAGCGACAGGTTCCGCTGTAATGGGCGCGACGGAAAACAAAAGCGCAGCTATGGCTGCCGGCTTTCGCGAAAAGCCCAGCCCCAGGCTCAGGAAGTAGACTCCCGCCACCACGAGCAGGTGCAGCGCCAGGTTTACCAGGTGATAACCGGGGGCCCAGTCGTGGAACAAACGATAGTCCGCCATGAGACTGGCGAAGCCCAGAGGCCGGAAAAACAGGCGGTAGCCGGAGCCCACCACTTGCCCCTGCGAAAGCTGGCGCGCAATAAACGGCAGGATGGGAAAGCGACTCTGCGCCAGGTGGGCAAAATCATCACTGACAAAATAAACCCCGAGCGCGGGCAGATAAGCTAAAGCCGGCAGCAGGAAGATGAGTGACGGGTGCAGAGAAGTCTCCGCGTTGTCATTATCCTCGGCGGTCCATATCTTCGAAAGCGCCAGCCGCACAATCACCAGCAAGAAGAAAGCGGCAGCAAAGCCCTGCAGCCACGCGATTCTTCTCTCCGGCCGCACCAGGATCAGAGTGGCGCCCGTCACCATGAAAAGCGCAACGCCGCCCAGCGCCGCGCGGGAGTACGGTTTGACAGGAAATTTGAGGCTACCTCGCATCGGCAATCTGAGCGCGGTCGAGATTCAAAGTGGCACGTCGCGCGGCTGTGCGGAGGACGGCGTCAGCTCTGCGGGCGTAGCGGCGGCGATGGTGGTGGCAGCGCGGATATCCACCCGGCGAGAATATCACTGGACCGTAAGAACCGTAGTCGCCGTCTGGGTGGTGCCGCCGCTGGGAGTGTAGGTGGCGGTAATGGTGGTCTGGCCTGTTCCCTGCAGCGTAGCCAGCCCCGCGGTCACACCGGTAAAAACGGCCACACTCTGGTTGGAAGAAGTAAAGCTGGTCAGCGAGGTCACATTCGCTCCATTGCTGGTGGCGGTGAATTGCTCCGAACCGGTTGACAAGCTCACGGTGGGGTTGCTGGGGGAGAGAACAAGAGCGTTGGTATTGGTGCCGACAGTCAAAGTGGCCGAGCCGCTGACGGTGCCTTCGGTGGCGGTAATGGTCGCGGTGCCGGCTTTCACCCCTTTAGCCAGGCCTCCAGTGGAGATGGTGGCCACCGTCGTATCCGAACTGCTCCAGACCAGGTTGTGCAAGGAACCGGTAGTGCCATCGTTGTTTACTCCCGTGGCCGTAAACTGCTGGGTGGCGCCGACCGCCACCGAGCCGGTGGCTGGTGTCACATTGATGGAAGACAAAGTCGGGTTGACAAAAAATCCCCTGCAGGACACTCCGGCCAGCGCAACCAGAACAACCAGCGCGAGCAGCGGCAGCACGCGTCTATTCGACATCAGCCAGGACTCCACGCCCAGATGGGCTATCAGCTTCAATTGTCAGTGGTCGCGCTGCCCGCATTCTAGCAAATCAGATGCGACGCCATGGGTAACGGCGGGTGCACCACCCTCGGCGTCAGGCCACGGAGACAGGGAAAAAGGCCAGGGCCTCACACCTGTACCTCTGGACTGAGAACGCCGGTAAGGGGGCGAGTTGCGGGACAAAAGAGCTAAACCTGGCGCTTGGGCTTGGCCCGGGGGATGCGGTCGTCAATGGGCTTGCGGCCGGCGTAGCCCTCCTGTACCCCGTGCCAGTGGGTGATCTTTTTTTCTCCCAGTTTCCAGCACAGCAGAACGGTGTGGCCGTCAACCACGCAGGGAAAATCGAGCAGGCCGATGTCCAGGTCCTTCACCTGCACCCCGGTGGCGTTGATTTCGCTGACCGCGTCTTTGACCTGTTGCGCGGTTTTCTCCCGCTCGGCTTTGCGGCGGGCCAGGCGCACCAGGGGAAGGAGCATGCCGCCGGTAAGAAAGACGCGATGGGCCACGTCCTTCAATTCTTTGTCAATCTCCTCGATTAGCTTTTTACCGCCGATGGCCTGGCGCAGCAGGCCTTCCAGGACCGGCAATAATTCGTGGGCTTCGTCCAGGGTAAAGGTCCGTTCTGACATAGGGTGATTTGACTCGTGCCTGGGGTGGCTAAAACTACTCACATTTTATACGAGAAGAAGTTGTGCGTGGTAGCTCGTAATTAACTCGCGGCTGCCGCCGGCTTTCTGGCTTGTGCCACGTCTGCCGCAACCGTGGCGACAGCCGAAACCACAACCGCGGGTCACTTTTCGAGGTCTATCAGCACCAGATCTGAGTTCTCCCGCAAGCGGTCAAAAACGATGTTTCTTCCATCCGGCGTGATATCGAATGCCCGCATCGCAGATGGGTTGTGCAACTGCGTCAGGGGCCGGGTTTTCTTCGAGGCAACATCGAGCAGCCAGAAGTCCTGCGCGGCGGATCTGCCCTGCATATACACCAGACCCTTTCCACTGGGGAGAAAGCGTGCGCGTACGCCGTCGCGACGTACCCGAATGGCTGGAAATGCGACTGCGGTGCCATCCGGGCGTACCGCCAGCAGTGGCGCGTCAGGTCCGACATTGGCTCCGGTGTAAACAATCAGGCTTCCATCCGGCGACCAAACGGGATTGAAAGCCTGCCCGGTCAGGATTTGGGTCGGCGAGCCGCCGGCGACGGGTATCTTGAACAATCCAAGCCCATGCTCCCCCCGCCCGCCAGTCACTATCCATTTGCCGTCAGGCGACCAGGCAGCAGTGCCTTGCACTTCAATTCCCCCGCCAATGCTGTGCAGGTCAGAACCGTCGGCCGTCATCAAGCGCAGCCGCAGCTTGCCATCGGTTCGCAAGGCAATCGCCACCTGACTGGCATCTGGAGAAATCGCCGCCGC
>DATGGJ010000041.1:0-4228 GCA_035308585.1 Terriglobales bacterium | reverse complement strand
CGCTGCCCCTCCGGTATGGGGCAGCAATGCCCGCAGGAGAAGCAGCGCACCCGTTCACGATCCAGCTTTTCGTAGAGTTCGGGGGCGGCTTCGGCGACGTTCCGGTCCACAATGTCGCGCAGTGCAGGCATAGTTCCCCCTGGCTTGCTATTCCTATTTTAGTCGCTTTCAGAGTGGATTTCGCAGCACCTTACAGCGCGCCGAACATGTGAAAGACTGGGCTTCCACATGTCAGCGGGGTCCAAGCCCGCGGGCTAATGTTTTTCCACAACCACCATCACTTGCATTTTGCAAGTTGCCTTGCTATGGTGTCCGGAATGTGGGCGGCAATCCTAAGCCAACCCGTCGTTCCGGGTGTCCGGTAAGCATCTCCCTGGAAATCTTTGGGGACCGTTGGTCGTTGCTGATCATCCGTGACCTGATGGTTCGCGGCTTTCGCACGTTCAAGGAGTTCGCGGGCTCGGGCGAAAACATTGCCACCAATATTCTGGCTGATCGCCTGCGGCGGTTGGAAACAGCCGGCATCATAACGCCGGAAGCGCAAGAGGAGGACCGGCGGCGCGTGAACTACCGCCTTACCGAAAAAGGCATTGACCTGGCCCCGGTGCTGCTGGACTTGCTGATCTGGGGCTCGCGGCACGAAGACGCGGACGCACCCTGCGCCTTTATTGAAGAGATGGCCGCCCATCGCGAGCAAATCCTGACCGAAGTGCGGCGGCGGTGGGAACAGCGCGATCTGACTCCGCTTTTGCCCTGGCTTTCAGGAAGTTCAGCCAAGGTGGCCCGGCCTCGGGCAAAGAGAAAAACATGAACCGCAAGCGAAAGTGTTGAATCTGCAATGGGCTGAGGAGAGCGAGGTCATGCAGACGGGTGTTCAGACTGCAGCGGTATCCAGAACAAGCATGTGGATCGGCCGTGTTGTCAGCGCCATACCGGTGCTGATGCTGCTGTTCAGCGGCAGCGTTGAACTGCTGAAGCTGCCGTCCGTGGTGCAGGGATTCGGGCAAAACGGATATCCTGCCGGCATTCTATTAACGCAACGCGCGTGGACTTCGCCGAGTTTTCCTGATGTTTGCCGGGATTTTTGGACTTCGGCTTGCGCAACAATTTGATTACCAACTAAGAAGGAGAGAAGCATGAGCAAGGTACGAGTGCTGGTGGGCACACGCAAGGGCGCATTCATCCTGACAGCGGACGGCAAGCGCGAGAAGTGGGAAGTTAACGGCCCGCTATTCGCGGGATGGGAAATGTACCACCTGAAGGGCTCGCCAGCTGATCCCAACCGGATTTACGCATCCCAGACCAGCGGCTGGTTTGGGCAGGTGATCCAGCGCTCCAGCGACGGGGGTAAGACCTGGGAAACACCGGGAGGCGGCATCACGCCCGTTCCCGGCGACATGCCCAAAGTGGAAAGCAACAAGTTCGTCTACGATACTTCTTCCGCCGACGGCAAACCGCTCACCACCCACCAGTGGTACGACGGAACCCAGCACCCCTGGGAGTTCAAGCGGGTCTGGCACCTGGAACCCTCCTACAGCGATCCGGATACGGTTTACGCGGGAGTGGAAGACGCCGCCCTGTTCCGCTCCACCGATGGCTCCAAGACCTGGCAGGAACTTCCCGGGCTGCGCGGCCACGGTACCGGCCCGAAATGGCAGCCGGGCGCGGGCGGCATGTGCCTGCACACTGTGATTTTGGATAAAGCCAACCCCAAGCGCATTTACATCGCCATTTCCGCGGCCGGCGCCTTCCGCACCGACGACGGCGGCAAGACCTGGAAACCCATCAACCGCGGCCTGCGCTCGCAATACATTCCCGATCCCAACGCGGAGATCGGCCACTGCGTTCACCACGTAGCCATGAATCCTTCCCGGCCCAACGTGCTGTTCATGCAGAAGCACTGGGACGTGATGCGCAGCGACGATGCCGGCGATAACTGGCGGGAAGTAAGCGGCAATCTGCCCACCGACTTCGGCTTTGTGATTGACGTGCACGCGCATGAACCGGAGACCATCTACGTGGTTCCCATCAAGAGCGATTCCGAACACTACCCGCCCGAGGGCAAACTGCGGGTTTACCGCAGCCGCAGCGGGGGCAACGAATGGGAGGCGCTCACCAAGGGACTGCCGCAGAGCAACTGCTACGTGAACGTGCTGCGCGACGCCATGGCCGTGGACTCACTGGATAAGTGCGGCATCTACTTCGGCACCACCGGCGGGCAGGTGTACGCTTCCGCGGACGCGGGCGACAGCTGGATGCCCATTGTGCGCGACCTTCCCGCTGTGCTCTCGGTAGAGGTCCAGACGCTGCCATGATCCGGGTCGTGCTTCCGCAGCACCTGCGCACCCTGGCCAAGGTGGGTTATGAAGTCGAGCTTGAGGTGACGGGCCCGGTGACCCAGCGCTCCATTTTGGATGCGCTGGAAGCCCGTTACCCCATGCTGGCCGGTACCATCCGCGACCACGTGACCCTGCAGCGGCGTCCCTTCCTGCGCTTTTTTGCCTGCCAGGAGGATTGGTCGCTGGAGTCCCCGGACGCGCCCCTGCCCGAGGAGGTCGCCTCCGGCAAGGAGCCGTTCTACGTCATCGGCGCGATCGCGGGAGGCTAACTGCGAGAGGGGGCTCCCGTACCACAACTGAATCTGAGCAGAGACGTGGGGCTACTCCAGTGTGGAAGCGTGAGGCTTCAGCCACACGATAGAAGGTACATCCGGCTGAAGACCGGGTGTTTCCAGGTGACATTGGACTCGTTTCTCGGGGCTCAATAACATTACTGATCCAAAAGGAGAATTATGCAACTGAATTCCTATCTGCATTTCAATGGACGATGCGAGGAAGCATTCAAGTTTTACGAGAAGCTCCTGGGCGGGAAAATTGAAGCGATTTTTCCCCACGAAGGCACGCCGGCTGCGGAGCATGTGCCCCCGGAGTGGCGCAAGAAAATCATGCACGTTCGCCTGAGTGTGGGCGATCAGGTGCTGATGGGTTCAGACGTGCCGCCCGGGCATTACAATCAGCCGCAAGGCTTTCGCGTCAACATCAGCGTTAAGAATCCTGCTGACGCGGAGCGCATATTCAAGGCCCTGGCCGACAAGGGAAAGGTGACTATGCCCCTCGAGAAAACGTTCTGGGCGCAACGCTTCGGCATGGTTAACGATCAGTACGGCACACCCTGGATGATCAACTGCGAGTAATCTGTGCCCCTTAGACTTAGCGTCGCGGCAGCAGTTCTGTTTTGCTGTTCTGCTGCTTTGGGCCAGCAGGCTTCGCCGGTGCTGCAGGGAGCCTTTACCGCTTCGGCGGGGCCGGCCGTCTTTCGTGGAAAGTGGTCAGCGCGCATTTCCTCGCGAACCCCGAACGCGGCCGCGGGTTCATGGATTCTGCTCAACGAGCGTAATGACGTTGTGCTGCAGGGCACCTGGTCAGCGCAGAAGAGCGGCGCGGGATGGAAAGGCACGTGGCGAGCCCGCGTGCTTCGCGGACGAACCTATTCCGGAAGCTGGACCGCATCACAGCCTGGGCCGGGCAGCACGACCTTTGCCGACATGCTGCGCGCGGCCGTCAAAAGTGGCGCCGCCGGAACCTGGGCCACGGGCGGCTACGGCGGCGACTTCAGACTCGCACCCGCTCCCTAAAGTACGGCCAGCGGGAGTTTTGACCAGCCCAGCAACGGCGCCCCCCGCCGGCGCCAGGTTTTATCCGACGATCGCCGTCAATTGAAGAACTCTCTCCCCTAACTCGCGGTTGCCATCCACCCGGATCTGCTGCCGGGCGGAGGCGCGGTCAATGCCTTTGGTGAACACGCGCCACGCCAGTTCTTGCGGCATGGTCACGCGGGCAGCGAATTCGCCGGCTGACTGCTTTAGCAGATTCCAGCCCTTCGTGTTTCGGCAGAGAAACCACTGCCCACCGCATTCGCCGGAAACTTCCAGCACGACCACGGCTCCCGCTGGAGCATCAACCTCGCGGTAGAGATGCGGCAGTCCGCGAAGGAAGCAGTCCAGCACCGGATAGTAAAGCTCCGGCGTCAAGATGCCCGGCCGGTTGGTGGCAAGCCGGATCTGCTGCTGGTGATGCCAGCGCTCGGTCAACTCGCGCGCCGTATCGAACCAGTTCAGCGACTGCTCTTCACCTGCCCAACTGACGGCAAAGACCGCGGGAGCGAAAGGGTCGAGAGATTCGTGGAAGCGGGCGCTCTGCTCGCAGGCTACTTTCATCATTTCGATCAG
>DATGGJ010000040.1:0-10707 GCA_035308585.1 Terriglobales bacterium | reverse complement strand
TTACGGTAGGGAAGCCGCACCCCGAACCCTATCTGAAGGGCGCTGAACTGCTCGGATTTTCCCCCAAAGACTGCGTCGTGTTCGAGGACGCGCCCGCTGGAATCGAAGCCGCCCGCGCCGCCGGCATGACCGCCATCGGGGTTTCAACCACCTACCCCGCCGCGGAGTTGGCGCTCGCCCACGCGGTGGTGCAGGACCTCTCACAGGTGCAGGCGCGGGTGAATGGCGCCGCCCTTGAGGTCTGGTTGAGGTAGCGCTCAGAACTCAGCATTCAGCAATCTGCATTCAGCCCGCAAGCCATTCGAAAGTCAGCCATTAGCACTCCGCCCGTTCACGACTTCCGTCGAAATCAGCACTGAACTTACGGGCTAAATGCTAAGTGCTAATCGCCAAATGCTTCCCGCCCGCATGCTGACTACTAAGTCCTGACCACTTGCTCACTCCACCTCTACTTCAAAATTCGTCCCTTCCCACCGTTCCTCTTCCGTCCAGTAGAACGTGAACGCCACCCGGCTTCCCGAGGGCAGCTTGTCCGTGGGCAGGTCCACAACGTAGGCGCCAATTCCGGTATCGCGCGCCGTGCTGTCCTGGGCGGTGCGCCAGCCGTCGGTGCTCCAGTGCGCCATGGCGGGAGTCAGCGTCTGCAGGCGCAATTTCAGGCCCGGGGGCATGTTGCGCAGCTTGTGGTTGAAGCTCCAGATGAACACTGTGCACGGTTGCTTGGCCGCTACGTAGCGCTGGTAGGTCTGAGGCGGCTGGTCGAAGAGTTTGCCATCGCGCAGCGAGCGGCGCAGCTTCAGGTATTCCGCATGGGCCCACACCAGTGGCCGCGCCGATCCGGAAGGCCGTCCAAAGAACAGCTCCAAGGGAGCGATGTCAGGCGAGTCCCACACCTGCTCCGGAATCAGACCGCTCTCGTCGGCGGATTTCTCCATGCTGTGCAGCAAGGCTTCCGCGGCGTCGCGTCTTCCCGCCGCCAGCTCGTAATGAGCCCGTTCGCCGGTGAGCAGGGGCCAGGCGCGGCCGACCCCGGTGCCGTCAAAGGGTGAGCCGTCTTCATGCTCGCCGTAGCCGTCATCGTTGTAACGGTGCCATGACGGTCCCTGCGGCAGTTCCACTTTTAACAAGGCGTCAATCGCCTTCAGCGTGGAGAGAATGCGCGGGTCGTCGGGCGCGCGCAGTCCAAAACGCACCAGCGCCAGGGCATCCGGGCTGACGATGCTGGCGGCGGGTTCCAGCGTGTCCGCCGGCGGACGGTTCTTGATGGGCACGTAGCCCTCGAGAGGGGAGGCGGTATCTGGATCGGCAGTGTCCGGCGGAGCGATGCGCACGTAGTAGCCGTCAATTCCCAGCTTGCGCGCCAGCGGACCGTCCACCTGGTATATCCAGCGTTCGATGTTCGCATTCCAGCAATCGGCGGTGTCGCGCAGAAAAACGCCCAGGGCGGGCTCGCCATGAATGTCAGCCAGGTCGGCCGCCACCAGTAGGCCGGCAATTTCCGCCGCCAGGGTGAAGGGCGAGTAGCCCGGGTCCTCCTCCCAGCGGTCCTGCTGTGTCACCGGGCCGTTGCGCACCACGAAGCCGGCGGCGCGCCGCACCATCGGCCAGAAACCGCTTAAGCCTTCATCGCTCAGGGCGCCCTTCCTCCGCAGCAGGTCCACCAGCAGGATGGGGAGCGCCGTCTCGTCCATCTGCAAGCCTTTCCAGTAGGCGGTTCCGTCCAGCCACATGTTCTGCGGCCAGTGACCGTCGGCTTCCTGCGTCACCCGCAGATAGCCCAGCACGCGCAGCGCATCCTGCACCGCTTCAAACGCCAGCAATCCGCTCGCGGTTTCCACCAGGTCCCGCGGCCACACCAGGTGGTAGCCACCCAGGTCTTCGTCGCCCTTGGAGAAGCCCCAGGGAATGGAGAGGCTGGCAATCATGCCGCCGGGAAAGGTCTTTTCTTCGTGAGTTCGCAACACGCAGGCGCTGATGCGGAACAGGTCATGATCGCCATCGGTATCCGGCGGGTCCACTCTTTGCAGCCACTCCTGCCAGCCCTGCACGTACTCCCGGCGCGCGGTGTCATATCCTTCCAGCAAACTGGCCAGAGCATGCCCGCCGGCCTCGGAAGCCACCTGGCCAAAGCCCAGCGAGAGCACAAACTCGCCGCCGCAGCCTGCCAGGTCCACCTCCCCCGTCAGCGCGACGTTGCCGTTTTCCGCCCGCGGGTACTCCCAAGTCATTTCGTAATTGCGCGATAAATCCTGCCAGCCGTCGGAAGTGCCCACATAACCGGCGGAGCGCTTCAGCCAGCCGGCTGAGCAGGCCAGGGCCAGCCCGTGCCCTTCGCGGAAGGCATAGAGCATCGGCGTGCCCTTGTAGTCCCCGAGGAAGCCGGTATTGCCGTAGCCGCAATTGGCCAGGTGGGGCGCCAGCAACACGTAAACGTGGTAGTCAGCCAGACTTCCTTTCAGAGGCTGAAAACGAATTTTTTGCAAGCAGACGTGGCGGCAGGGGTCGGTGCAGATTTCCTTTTCGATCCGGTAGCGCCCATCCATCGCTGTATTGACCAGCCGATAAGCGGGCACGCCCGGTGAAAGGTAGTTGACCACCGAGGTGGCATGCCGTTTTTCCTCGGAGAAGTAGAAGCGGCCGTCGGTGATGATCAGTCCCAGGTCGCGGGTGCAGGCAATGTCCACCCGGGGAAAATAAATCTCGTTCAGAATGCCGTGGCTGAGGGTAAACCACACCCGGCTGGAAGGGCTGAGCGCTGTGCCCACGCCGTTTTTGGCGCTGGAAGTCCAGCGCGGCGGAATGCCCGGCCACCCGGGCGGAGTATTTGGGTTTGAATTATTCATGCTGTTGGTGCGAGACGGATTGTCAATTTTAAACCGGAACACGCTGCTTGCGTCCCCGGCTTTAGGGAATTGGCAACCAGCGCGCAACACAATTCCGATACAATGGTCGGCCATTTCCCGGAAAGGGCCGACGCAACTTGAAGCGTACACTTCTCCTCCTCCTGCTGATTGCCGCGCTCGCTTTGGGTTACCAGAAAAAGCTTGCCCAGCAAACCATCGTGCCCCTGCCCAGCAGCAAGCGGTTGATGGCCCCGCCGCCGGGAAATCCGCAGCCCACCAATGGCCTGCCCGTGGCGGCCGCGCTTGATCCCAGCGGCCGCTATCTGGCACTGCTCAACGCCGGCTTTGGCACACCCGAGTCTCACTACCGGCAGTCCATCGCGGTGCTCGACCTCCAAACCAGCCAGTTGAGCGATTTTCCCGATCCTCGCCTCGGACCTCATGCGCGCCAGGCCCTGTTTCTCGGCCTCGCATTCAGCCCTGATGGCGGCCGCCTTTATGCCACCGTGGGTTCCATTACCGACCCCACCGGCCAGCGCCCGGGTGACACGGGAAATGGAATCGCGGTGTACCGCCTCGAAAATGGAAAGCTCTCCGCCGATGGCTTTATTCCTGTCGGCCTGCAGCCGGTTTCGCCCGCCAAGCACGTGGCCTACGATTTGGCGGAGGTCCCGGCGGGCAATGCCATCCCCTATCCCGCCGGCATTGCCGCGTTTTCCCGCGACGGCCGGGAGGAATTGCTGCTGGCCAATAATCTTTCCGACAACGCTGTGCTGCTCGATAGCCAGGGCAAGCTGCTGCATCGCTTTGCTCTGAGCGCGGGCAGGGAACTGCCATCCGCGTTTCCCTATACTGTGGTGGTCACCCGTGACGGCCGCCGTGCCTTCTGCACCTTGTGGAACGCTTCCGAAGTGGCCGAACTCGATCTCGACCGCGGCAAAGTCAGGCGCCGCATCGCCCTGCTCAAGCCGAACTCCGCCATCGAACCCGGCTCGCACCCAACCGCCATGCTTTTGAGCCCGGATGACAAACTGCTGTTTGTAACTTTGTCCAACAGTGACGCCGTAGCCGTGGTGGATGCCGGCAGCGGCAAGCTTCTGCGCTTGCTCTCCACCCGCCTGCCCGGTGAGACCTTCGGGGGCACATTCCCCAATGCCCTGGCCGAATCGGCCGATGGCCGGCGGTTGTTCGTGGCGGATGCATCTTCCGATGCAGTGGCGGTCTTCGACATCTCCGAACTGAAGGCCGGCATGCGACCGCAATCCGCTCCCCTGGCCGCCTCCGGTTTTATTCCCAGTGAATGGTATCCCACGGCTCTTGCCATCCATGGCGATGACCTCCTCATCGCCAGCGGCAAGGGCGAGGGCACCGGCCCTAACACCGGCCACACCCACCGGGGAAACGATACCGGCTACATCCCCACGCTTTTACACGGCTCCATCGCCCGCTTGAGCATCAGCCAGGCGGAGCCGCGAATGGCCGAACTGACCCGCGAAGTCGAAGACAGCAATCTGATGACGAGCGCTCCCGGGCAGATCGTGTTTCGATCTGGAAACAACCCCATTCGCCACGTCATTTACATCATCAAGGAGAACCGCACCTACGACCAGATATTGGGCGACCTCAAGCCCGGCGACGGCGACCCCTCGCTCACCATGTTTGGCGAGGATGTTACCCCCAATGAGCACGCGCTGGCCCGCCAGTTCGGCATTCTCGATAATTTCTATGACAGCGGGGAGGTCTCTGGTGATGGCCACGTCTGGTCCACCGCCGGCATTACCTCCGACTACACCGAGAAGACCTGGCAGATTGCCTATCGCGGCAGCGAGCGTACCTACGACTACGAAGGGGAAGTGGCCGGAGAGTTTCCCTTGCAGCACGATGAGCCCGACGTCAATGAGCCGGAAACGGGATATCTATGGGGCGATCTGGCCCGCCACGGCCTCACCTACCGCCACTACGGCGAGTTCGTGGCCACCATCTGGTGCCGGGAACAGGGAGGCCAAGGCGCATCACCCCGGTCGGGCACGCCCCTCGAGCCCGAGCAACCCTGCCGGCATCCGCGCGTGAACAAGGGTGAGCCGCTGCCGCCCAACGTTGGCGACCCCCATGGTTCGCCGAGTCCCTGGCCGTGGCCGGTGCCCATGCTGGCTCGCGACGTGCCCACCAAGCCGGAACTGCGGGGCCACTTCGACGCCAATTACGCCGACTTCCGCCTGGATTACCCCGACCAGCTGCGAGTGGACGAATTTCTCAACGACTTTGAGCAGTTCGTGCGCGCCCGCCAGCAGGGCAAAGGAGAACAGATGCCGGCCTTTGTCTTGCTCCGTTTGCCTAACGACCACACCGCCGGTACCCGGCCCGGGTTTCCTACTCCCGCCGCCTCCGTGGCCGACAATGACCTAGCCCTGGGCAGGGTGGTCGAAGCCGTTTCCCATAGCCCCTACTGGGACGACACGGCGATTTTCGCCCTGGAGGACGACGCGCAGGATGGCGCCGATCATGTGGACGCGCACCGCAGCATCGCCTTCGTGATCAGCAAGTATTCGCCTGGTTCCCCCGCCAGTCCCTACCTGGACCACCACTTTTACACCACCGTGAGCGTCATCCACACCATGGAGTCGCTGCTCGGACTTCCGCCCATGAACAACAATGACGCGCTTGCGCCGCTCATGGCGCCTCTGTTCAGCGGACCCGGTCAGCCACCCTACCAGGCAATTTACCGGAACCGGGACGACGGCCTGCTTTACCGCACGAACACGTCCACCGCGCCCGGAGCGCGGGAATCGCTGAAAATGGACTTCAGCCACGCCGACGCCGCTCCCGCGCAGCGCCTGAACGCCATCCTATGGCGTGATCGCATGGGCAACCGTCCCATGCCGCCGCCCAAGCGCCTGGGAAATTGAACATGCATGATGGTCAGCAAGCCTCCTTAGAGGCTCCTTGAAAGGGGCGGCCGACAGGCCGTTTGCAAGCGCCAAGCCACAAATGCGCGCCTTCAAGCCGCTGAAGGGATCAGCGCCCTGGATTCGCCCCACGCCTCGCTAATGTCTTGGTACGTAAGGTAAATTTTCGTTCTTTCCCCGCCCGCTGTGCTTGACAGAATTAACGCCAGCGTTATAGTAATCGGGAATTGCGGAAGCCAATCTAAAAAGCCTATCGTGTCATCGATGGTGACAGGTCACGGCGGAAAAAGTCGCGAACTGGCGCGATATGCTAGATATCGCGGCTTGTACACGCGCGTCGCCCGCCAGTTGGGTGTGGATCGCTCCTATGTAAGCCGGGTGGCCCGCGGGGAGAGACGTTCCCAGCGGGTGGAAGCGGCGCTGCGTGCCGAACTCAAGCGCATCCGCAGCGTCTGATTTCCCTTTTTCTCCATGCCCGCGGGAATTCTATGAACGCCCAGTTCAAGGTTCTGATCGCCGACGACGAGGTGCTCATTGCCGATACGTTGGGTATTATTCTGCGCCAGGGCGGCTACCAATGCCGCGTGGTCTATTCCGGAACGGACGCCTTGCAGGAACTGCTCTCCTTCCGCCCTGAATTGCTCATCAGCGACGTCATCATGCCCGACATGAGCGGCATAGACGTGGCCATCCGCGCCCGCGAACTTCTGCCCGGCTGCGCAATACTGCTTTTGTCCGGCCAGGCCTCCACCGCGGACTTGATGCAGGCAGCCTGGGCCGACGGCCATTCCTTCGACCTGTTGAGCAAGCCGGTGCGTCCGGAAGAGTTACTCCATCAGGTGGCGCGCCGGATCAAGCGCGTTCCCTCTTCCGGCGCTTGAAGGCGCCAGCATCTGTTTGTCTTTCGCAAAGCTGACCGCATGGCAGGCGGGCTGCCGCTCATGCTCATTCCATCCCCAGGCGCGGAAACGGTCGGTCCGAACCACTTGGGTGCGCGCCCCATCCAGCACCGCTGGCGCCGTGTAACTCATGTCTCTATCCACAAATAAAACCAGTGCGGCTTCGCCCGGACTGTCTTTGCTGGCTCCTACTCCCACCCCGAAAATCGCTGCATTGCCCCGCATGAGTTGCTCCGCCTGATTCTCTTTGACGCTTGCGACTCGCGCCACTTCCGCTTCCGAAACGGAAATTGCCGGCCCCGCCGCGCCCGGCGCGGCTCCTGACTGCATCCCGGAAAGAGCGACAACCCTGGTCCGCACACCATCCAACTGGGCGGGGAAAGTCCCGGGCTGCGGCAACGATTTCACGTAGATGAGCACGGCCGCGCTGCCCGGCGCGTCCTCACTGCGGTCCACCGCAATGCCCGCCACCTCCGGGTGCGCCATCAGCCGGGTGGCGTAGCGGTTGGAGACCTCGGTGGCATGAGCCACCTCGGCTGCTGACAGAGCCACTGTGGTCTGCTCCGCGGCGGGAGCTGCCCCTGCTATCGTGGGGCACACAATGGCGTGCAGTCCACCGCCTACAATGGCAGGCACATTGCCTTTGCTGTCCGTAAGCGCGCCCAGCACTTCGCCAATGGGATTGGCCACCGTACTGGTGCTATCGCCCCCGTAGAGCAGTCCCACCGGCTGAGCGGTCTTTGAGTTCACTACCAGCGAACCCGAATCGCCCGCCGCGCTGAAGCTGGCCCCGCTGATCACAATCTGGTTGTTGTACTGCACGTAGAAAGTTGTGCCCCCGCTGCAGCTAGTGGTGTAGCTGATGTCCACCGCCGTATTGATGGAGCTGATGCTCGAACAGGTCAGCCCGGAACTGCGCCCCGCCTTTGCCACCCCCATCCCGATCAAGGGCGCTATCGGTGTGCTCGCCGGGGGCGCAGGGTCGGGCACATTCGGAGTCGAACTGGCCGCGCCCAGTTCCAGAATGCTGCCGGAAGTGTCCACCGCGCCGCTTACAATTTGCGCGATTGCCGCATCCACCGTTCCTGTTTTAGGAGCCGTGCTGGTTCCCCCTTCCGGCAGTTGCACGAATTCCGTCAAATTGGCCACCGGTGTAGCCGGAGTGCAATTGGTGTCCACCAGTCCAGGTTGGGCTACCGGTTCCCCCGCCTTTCCCTGATCGGAGCGGGCCAGCACATGGTTGTTGCTTAAGATGTAGAAGATGCCGGCTCGCTCCACCAGCGATCCCAGGGTGCCGGAGCAGCACGTAATGGTGGTGCCGCTCCTGGTCAGGTCCAGGCTGTTGCCGCCGGAAGTCCCCAGCTTGATGGGAAGCGACTGCATCTGCTGGTTGGCGGCTCCGGCGGGTTGGCCGATGGTCACCAGAGCGCTCGCCGACTTGCTCGGGTCGGCTTGCGAAATCGCCTTTACGTTTACCGTCGGCGGCGTGGGTTCGGTGGCGGGAGCCACGTACACTCCAAATGTGCTGATGGTCCCCACCTTGCTACTGCCGCCATTTACGTTGTTGACTTGCCAGGTCACCGTGGTGTTCGTGGTATTGATGACGGTGGCTTTGAACACTTGGGACGACCCCGGGGCCAGCGTCACTGCGCTCGGCGATACACTGACCCCGATTACCGGCGGCGGCGTCGAGCCTCCCCCGCATCCTACAAGCAGCAATGCAGCGCAAACCGTGGCTACGCACAACCCTCGGCTCATCGGGCCTCCAGCAAGGCGCGCACACACTTAGACGCTAAATCTCTGGACAGTGTCTCTGAAAACTTTATAAGAGTGGTAGCCCAGCGTGTTTTGGGTAACATTTTGGGTAAACGGGAGTTTCCCAGCGCCCATTGATTATTGGCCAGCCGCTAAAAACCGTCAACGTAACCGTGCCCGGCAGGTTACTTTCGGAACTGAAAAAGGCAGGTTTATCCCGCGTGAGGCAGGCTGCCGGGCTTTTGTTCCCTTAGGCGGCGGCGCTCGACGAGCCGGAGGAGAACCGCAGCACCTTCGGTGTCTCCAGGCGGGCGAAGTCCCGGTAGGCCAGGCGCACCAGTTCCGTATGCGAGCCCGCATTGAATACGATCTCCTGGTCGTGCGTGACCGTTTCATCCACTAATACTGGAAGCTTATACAAGCTGCCGAATGGCGGCATGGCTCCGGTTTCACACCCCGGAAATGCGTCCTTGAACTCCGCTTCACTGGCCAGCGCCGCCGTAGTCGCGCCCGTCGCTGCCTGCAGTTGTCGCAGGTCAACACGATGCGAGGCCGGCAGCACCGCCAGGGCCAGCGCGCTGTCCAGTTTCACGATCACCGTCTTGGCCAGCTCTTTACCGGAAATGTGGGTCATCGCGGCAATGCCCTGGGCGGTATAGGCGGGAAGGTGGATTATGCTTTCGTAGTGGACGCCATTGCGGTCCAGCAACTCCTTCAATCTCTGCAGCGGCATGGGGTGCTCCTTTTCAAACCAAGGTGGATGCTTGCTGCAACAATGCAGCCATTTCTTCATCGCTTACCTGCTCAAAATTCACGTACCACTGGCCCACCGTAAGAAAGATGTCGGGCGTTGCCAGGCAGACCACCTGGTCAGCCAGCCCCAGCAGTTCCTGGCGGCTGCACGCCGGCGCAACCGGCGCCGCGACCACGATTTTGTTGGCCCGTAGCTCGCGCAGCGCGGTGATGGCGGCGCGCATCGTGGAACCGGTGGCGATTCCATCATCCACCAGGATGGCTGTCATGCCCGCCACTGCGTGCGCTGGAAGGTTGCGCCGGAAAAGGTTTTCGCTTTGCTGCCGTCTCTCTTCTTCGCTCCTGGCAATGCGGGCCACGGCTTCGGAGGGAATTCCCAGCTCGGCGATGATCGGCTGCTGCAAAATGCAGATGCCTCCTGGAGCCACTGCCCCGATCGCCAGCTCCGGATTGCCCGGCGCCCCCAGTTTCCGCACCACAAAAATGTCCAGCGGCGCGGCCAGTGCTTTCGCTACCTCGTAAGCCACCGGTATGCCGCCACGGGGCAGCGCCAGCACCAGCACGTCGCTCCCGCCGGCGTAGGCCCCCAGCGCGCCTCCCAGCAGTTGCCCGGCTTCTGCCCGGTCCCGGAAGGGAAGTAAGCTTCGCTCCTCTGCCTGCCCCGTCACATGCGCCGCCTGAACCGCTCCCAACCTTGGTGCCGGCTACTGCTGCACCAGCATGAGCTTGCCTTCGCGATCGCGAAGGAAGAAGCTTTCGTTGTCCCGGGTGATTTCCCGCGCGATGATGGATTGTTCACCTTGCAGGCTCACCTTGGCTCCGATTACTTCGACCTGATCGCCGGGCGAAAAGGTGAACTTCTGGCTGCGCATCACCCGCGCCGGCGCCAGGTGCACCTCCACCATGCCCTCTGCCGTTTGCAGTTGCAGGTGCCGTCCGATCTCGTGCTCACTCACCGCGCAAGGCGAATCTTCGACCGCGCGTACCACTCCCTTAACTGTGGTTTCGCTCGCGACATTGTACAGGGCCGCGCCCTGCTCCGTCGGCCCCCGCGGCTTCACCCCGAAGGTCAACAGCAACATGGCGATAACGGCGACGGAGAGAATGCTGCCGAGCAGTAAGCTGAAGGGCTTCATAGGGCCCCCTTTCCGCGCACGCGGCTCCATTGGCCACTTCGCCGCCTGGAGCGGCGTTGCCGGGGCAGGATGCAACCCCTGCCCCTCTTTAGATTAGGCGCTGCCCCAGTTCTTCGGCTGTGACGGCAATCACGTGCAGCTGCTTCAAGGCGGCAATTCCTGGGAAAGCGGCAGGCCCCTGGTAGGCACGCCTTACGTTTCTAAAATATTCCCGCTCTTCATTCGTCTACAGCAGTGGATGGAAGAAGCGACTACCATCGAGTGGATGACAACTGAGCAGGATCGGCGCATCTCTGCGGCTGTCCGGCAGGAGAGGGTCCGGCTGCGCAATTTCATCCGCCGGCGTGTGGCCGACGAGGCTGATGCGGAAGATATTCTGCAGGACGTCTTCTACGAATTCGTGCAGGCCTATCGT
>DATGGJ010000039.1:0-4683 GCA_035308585.1 Terriglobales bacterium | reverse complement strand
GATCTACGCCCTTGACCCGAACGGGAGGAGCGCGATGTTGCGAGCCTGCTTGATGGCGTCGGTCAGGCGGCGCTGATGCGGCGTGCACACGCCCGTCAGGCGGCGCGGAACGATCTTGCCGCTCTCAGCCACAAACTGCGAGAGCAGGCGCACGTCCTTGTAGTTGATCCCGTCGATCTTCTCGACGCAGAACTTGCACACCTTCTTGCGGCGAAAATACTTGCGACCACCTTCACGCGGCCCGCCGGGTCCGCGTCCACCACGCGGTCCGGGACTGGGCGCCGCTGCCGGAGTGGGGGGCGCGGGTGCGGGAGCTTCGGCGGGAGCCTCCGCCGTTGCCTGTCTTTGAATTTCGTCTGCCATGTTGCTCCTTAAGTCAAAATCAAGGTTTCACAATTTTCGAAGGTTTCAAGGTTTCCGTTCAGCCTGCGAAACTTTGAAACCTTGAAACTCTGAAACGGGTTTATGCCGTTACGGCCGCGGGCTCACCACCGGTTTCGGGCGGCGGCGCCGGGGCCTTGCGGCGCTCTTTCAGCTTGGCCAGGCGCGCCTGCTCCTTGTCCACGCGCACGGTGAGAAACTTGATTACCGGCTCGGTGACGCGCAGGCGGCGTTCCAATTCGTGAATGGCATCGCCTCCGCCTTCCACCGTGAACAGCACGTACATGCCGTCCTGGAAACGGCGCACCATGTAAGCCAGGCGGCGCTTGCCCATGCGTTCCACATTTTTGACCGTGCCGCCGGCAGCCGAAACCTGCGATTCCAGCGTGGATACCAGCTTGTCCAAGTCTTCTTCGCCCATGTCGGGCCGGAGGATAAACATCACTTCATAGGTACGTTGCATGCGTTTCTCCAAAGCTGGCCACGGATTTCCGGGATGGAACGCATCCGCATGGAATCCATGGCTAATCTTTTTCTTCTTCGTTTTCGGGCTTGCGGTTGAAGCGGTTCATGGCCGCCGCCGCGCCCTCTTTCAAAATTGCTTCCACCGCGTCGGCCGCGGTGTCCAGCATCTGGTCCACGGCTTTGTACTGTGACCGGCGAAACTGCGCCAGCACGTAGCGGGCGCCGTCCTTCACCTTGTGGTCAGGGGCGATGCCCAGGCGCACCCGCAAAAACTCTTCCGTGCCCAGCGCGCCCACGATGGATTCCATCCCATTGTGGCCCGCCGTGCCGCCGCGCGGGCGGATGCGAATGTTGCCGAAGGGCAGGTCCAGTTCGTCGTAAATAACAACCAGGTCCTGCTCCGGCCTGACCTCGTATTCCTCCACCAGTTCGCGCACCGCCAGCCCGCTCAGGTTCATGTAAGTTTCGGGCTTGGCCAGCAGCACCGAGTGTTCCGCGAACCCGGTTCGCGCGGTCAACGCCTGGCAATGCCGGTTCTTGACTTCGACCCGCCAGCGCTCGGCCAGGCGGTCAACCGTCAGGAACCCGAGGTTATGGGGCGTGAACTGGTATTCGATGCCCGGATTGCCGAGCCCGACGATCAGTTTCACGCTTTACCCGTCACCGTGCCTTTTTTCCGGTTTCAAAGTTTCAATGTTTCAAGGTTTCATATGGTCGCCGGTGAAATCTTGAAACCAGCGAAACAGTGAAACCTTCGTTTCCCATGCCACGCGGCGCTCGCCGGAAAAGCCCATTCCCACGCCATCACTTCTTTTCTTTCTTTTCGGCCTTTTCCGGCTTCTCTGGCGGAGCCGCTTCGGCAGCCTCTTCCTCGGTCTCCTGCTTGCCCTTCTTGATAACCTCGGGCTCGGCGGGAACAGCGGCAGCCTCGGCCGCGACCGCTTCCGGAGTCGGCGCCACCTCTTCCTTGACCGAGATGATGTGTGCCACCGGCTGGTTGGGGTCGCTGAGAAACTTCAGCTTGCCGCTGTGCGGCAGATCAGCCACCCGCATCACTTTGCCGAATACCAGCTCGGTGACGTCCGCCTCGATGGAGCTGGGAATATCGTCGGGCAGGCACTCCACTTCAACTTCGCGCGTTACCTGCTCCAGAATTCCACCCTGCTGCTTGACCCCGGCGGCTTCGCCCCTGAGCACAATGGGCACGCGCACCTGCAGTTTCTGGTCCATGGCGATGCGCTTCAGATCCACATGCAGCAGCGAGCCCTTGATGGGCTCATGCTGCCAGTCCACGATCATGGCGCGGGTGCGCTCGCCATCCAGCGCGAGCTCGAAAATGGTGTTGTGGCCGGTGGCCGACTGCAGAATGCGCGCGATCTGCTTGGGATCGAGCGCCACCGCCACCGGCTCCTTCTTGGCGCCATACACTACTCCCGGCACCAGGCCGCCGCGGCGTACGCGCCGGGCTTCGTTCTTGCCGTTGCTCTGCCGCGGCTTGGCTTCCAATACGTTGCTTTCCTTCGTCGCTGTTGCCATAAATTTGAGTCCTGCCTTACATGAACAATTTGCTGACCGATGTTTCCTCGTGAATGGACTGGATGGCGCGCGCGATAAGCCCGGCGATGGAGAGCACCTTGATCTTGGGCTCGCGGCGCGCCGCCTCGCTCAGAGGGATGGTGTTGGTCACGATAACCTGCTCGATATCGGACTCGGCCAGATTCTCCACGGCCGGCCCGGAAAGCACGGGATGGGAGGCGCAGGCGAAGATCCTGCTGGCGCCGTTTTCCTTCAGGGCGCGCGCAGTCTTGACCAGGGTGCCGGCGGTGTCAATCAGGTCGTCAATCAATAAGCAGGTGCGGCCGTTGACGTCGCCGATAACGTGCATGATCTCGGCGACGTTCATTTCCACCCGCCGTTTATCCACGATGGCCAGGGGCGCATCCACCTTTTTGGCGAAGAACCGGGCCCGCTCCACGCCGCCCGCGTCCGGGGAAACCACGGTCAGCGCCGGCAGCGCCAGTTTTTTGAAGTGGTCCACCAGCACCGGCGAAGCGAACAGGTGGTCCACCGGAATGTTGAAGAAGCCCTGGATCTGGGGGGCATGCAAATCCACGATCAGGGCGCGGTCGGCGCCGGCCGTAGTCAGCAGGTCAGCCACCAGCTTGGCCGAAATAGGGGCGCGCGGTTTGTCCTTGCGGTCCTGTCGGGCATAGCCGAAATACGGGACCACCGCGGTAATGCGCCGGGCCGAGGCGCGCTTGAGCGCGTCAATCATGATCAGCAGTTCCATCAGGTGCATGTCCACGGGATGGCAGGTGGGCTGCATCAGGAACACGTCGGCGCCGCGCACGTTTTCCAGCAGCTGCACGTAGACTTCGCCGTCGGAAAAGCGGGTTACGTGCGCCTGGCCGCGCACCAGACCTAGAAACGCGCAAACCTCATCGGCCAGCTGCGGGTTGGCGGTGCCACAGAAGATTTTGAACTTGTCGTCTACCCGCGCGCGCTGCGGTTTGCGTTCCGGTTTGGGTTCGGACTGCTGCGTTTTGCTTTCGGCGGTGGCCATCGTTGCCATGGCTTGTCTCGTCTCCGGAGTCAAACTGCGCTGCCAACCCTCGTGTTTTGTCGGTGCCGCCATAAAACGTACGCCTAAACGACTAACGGGTGCTTTTCTGGCTGGGCGGCTAGGATTCGAACCTAGACAAAGTGCTCCAAAGGCACTTGACCTACCATTAGTCGACCGCCCAAACCCAGTTGTCAGTGGCCAGTGGTCAGTAAAACCTGAGGTCGCACGTTGCAAGGTTTCACAATTGCCCGTTCGAAACTTTGAACGTTGTGAAACTTTGGAACCTTCAGTTCCCGCATCAGCCCAGACTTAACGAGCAGGCCCTGTCACCAGCAGCTGCTCCCAGTACTGTTTACGCGTCACGGTCGTAGTCACGTGAGCGCGAGTTCCCTGGGCCTGCAAGCTGGCGGCGGCTTTCTCGGCGGCTCCACGGGAGCCGAACAGGCCGTAAATCGTGGAACCAGACCCGGACAAGGAAGCATAGCCGGCTCCCTCGGCTTCCAAAGTGCGCTTGACCTGTGCCAGTTCGGGATGCTGCGGAAACACGACTTTTTCAAAGTCGTTCGCAATCCCGGTACGGACAAGGTCGAGCAGCTGGGTCTCGGCCCGGCCCCTGCCCTCCGTGGCAAGGACACCGGAGAAGAACCGCCCGGCCGCTTGGTCAGGCCGGGACAAAAAACCGTTCAAGCCCAGAAGAACCGCTGAGCCAAACACATTGATTCTATCGGAGGGTGGGAAAGCCGTCAATTTTGCCGGATCGTGTTCACGGTCCCAGCCGGCAAACGCCTGCGGGGTGGAGACGGGGATGCCGGGCATGGCCAGCACGCACGCGGTGGGCGGCAATTCAGGAAGTGGATAGACTTCCTCCCCCCGTCCCACTCCCAGCACCGTTCCGCCAATCAGGAACAGGGGCAGGTCGGAGCCCACTTCGGCAGCCAGGCGGAATTTCTCGGGCAGGGGCAATTCCAGCTGCAGCTCGCGCTCCAAGGCCAGCAGGCTAGCCACCGCGTTGGACGATGCGCCGCCCACACCGCCCTGGACCGGCAACTCCTTCTCGATGGCAATGCGCACTCGCCCGCTTCTCCCCAGCCGCGCCATTGCCAGCTCGGCCATGCGCCAGCACGTATTCGTACTGTCGAGGGGCACGCCAGGGATATTGCAGCGCAGTTCGACGCCGGCGCCGCTGCCCACGGCGACCGTGACGCGGTCATGCAAGCCAATGGTCTGGTACACGGTGCGCAGTTCGTGAAAACCGTCGGGCCGCCGCGCCCCTA
>DATGGJ010000038.1:0-7428 GCA_035308585.1 Terriglobales bacterium | reverse complement strand
GGGCTGCTTCCGGTATGTGGTATGGAAATGGACACCTTGGGCAGGCAGAGGGATAGGGCTTGCTCCTGAATTGACGATTGTCGATTTTTAGAGAGGGAGGTTCAATCGTCAATTCAGTAGAACAGGTACTTCCGCCACTTGGCATCGGAGTGGCCCATCAGGCGCATGATGTGGCGGCTGGTATGCAGGTTGAAAGCACGCGGCTCCCGCAGCAGCTTCATGTGCGCTTCCGAGGGCAGTTGATTGCCCTTGCGCCGATTACAGGTGTGGCAGCAGGTAACCAGGTTCTCCCAGGTGGAAGCTCCGCCACGGGAACGAGGCACCACATGGTCGAGGGTCAACTCGCCGGCGGGCAGTATAGTGCCGCAGTACTGGCAGCTGTTGCGGTCGCGCAAGAGGATATTCTTGCGGGAAAGGGCCCGGCTCTGGTGGGGAATGCGGCGGTACTCCAGCAGGCGGATGACCGAGGGCACGCGGACGGCAAACCGCGCGGCGTGCAGATAGTGGCCGTTTTCCTCTTCCGCCATGGCCACTCCCTTCAGCACCAGCACAATAGCGCGGCGAGCGGCACAGACGTTGATGGGTTCGTAGGAGGCATTCAACACCAGCACCGGGGCATGCATGGAGTGGCCATCGCCCTGACTGTGCGCGGCCTGCGCCGCCGGCATCACCTCCCGGCCCGGCATTCCCAACGAACTGTTGAATTCCAAAGACATATTTAGATTCAAACCTTGGCCGCCATGGCTCGCGGCCGCGGGGCGGGTTGCTGCTCTTGGGGTTCGTTTTTCAGGACTGCGAAGGTGACTTCCGGCCGCAAGACCCGGGCCACAGTGGCCACCCATACCTGCGCCGCTCCTGCTTTGCGCAGCACCCGGGCACATTCCGAAACCGTAGTGCCGGTGGTGAAAACATCGTCCACCAGCAAAACGCTGCGGCCGGCGACGGCCTCCGCATTCAGGACGCGAAAGGCGCCGCGAACGTTTTCCAGTCGCTGATGCCGAGTGAGTCCGGTCTGCGATTCGGTAGGCCGGGTCCGCTCCAGCACCAGGGCAGGCGGCTGCCCCCACACAGCACTCAAAGCCGGAGATTTCAGAGCCGCCCGCGCAATCAGCTCCGACTGGTTGAAGCCGCGCTGCCGCAGCTTGGCGGCGTGCAGCGGCACGGAAACGATCAGCGGTGTAGCTTCACCCAGCAGTGGGACCAGCGCGGCTATAGCTTCGCCCAGCATGCGGCCCAACACCCCGGCCGCGGGCCGGACCTGCTCGTATTTCAGCAGGTGAATCAGTTCGCGCAGCCCGCCCTCGTAACTTCCGTAAGCGACAGCCTTGGCGAACAGGGGCTCCAGGCGCTGGCAGGCGCCGCAACGGGCCTCGCCCTCGGAAACAGCATAGGGGCTAGTCAGCCTCTCCCCGCAAACCGCGCACACCAGTCCGGCAATGGGCTGCATGGCGGCCAGGCAGGGATCACATACCGGCAGTCGCGAAATCCTGATCAAAGGGGCGTTGCAGAGACGACAATTGCTTGGCAAGAGGGTGGCGAACAGGCTTTCGGCAGCCGCACCCAGTAGGGAAAGGAGCGAGGACTGACTTCCTGAGGACTCAGCCCTGTTAGCCCGAGTTAGGTCTCCGCTACTGCTGAAGACGAGCCTCCCCTGTCCGGAATGGCCCGAGGTGCCATTCTGAGCAGTGTAGGCTCAGTATAACGGCGTTGCCCAGGGGTTCGCAACGGCGCCGGCGTTACCAAGGTGGAAGCCCTGCGGATGGAAGATGAATGCCGGCCTCGCGTTGCCGCTAAGAGCCAACCGTTAAGAGCCAGGAGCCAGGAGCTGCCCTCTAGTGCCTTATCAGCCACATCACCCAACCGGCGGCGATGACCCCGCCGATGAACATGGCAAAACAGTAAGCCCCATAGCGCATCTGGTCGCGGGCGCCTTCGCGCTGGGTGATTCCGAAGACCACCGACGCAAACACGGCAAACAGCAGCGCGGCGCTGAAATGAGAGAGAGCCATGCCGGTCATTTCTTTTTCCCTATGGCAATGTGATAGGCGTCCACGACGGCGATGAAGTTGAGCAGGCCGGCCACAATGATGAACTTGGTCCCATAATCAGCGGTGGCGTGCTGGATCATGCCCTGCCCGTAATCCAGGGCGCGGCTCACGATGTATAGGCCGCCCGCGCCGACGTCGCCAACGAAGCCGAGAATGTCCAGCACCTCGCCGCTGTTGGGCTGGTAAACGTGACCGTCCATTTTCAGTCCCAGCACATACATGGCAACGATGCAGACCAGGAGCAGCAGCCCACGGATCCAGCGTTTCTGCGCCAGGTGTCCGGCGCCGGGGATCAGCCAGCCCACGGCGGGGGCAATTACCGCCATGGCGGTGAAAGGCTGGGCACTCTGCGCGGAACGCTCCAGTTCCGCGGCTACCGATTTCGATCTGGAATTGGCCATCAGATAATCACAATCTCATTTTGAATTTTACCCGTGACTTCAGCCGAGCGCTCGCGCACCAGCATATTGATTTCGCTGCGCACGCCCCACTCCGGGAAGTAAATGCCGGGTTCAATGGAAAAACAGCTGTTGGGCAACACTTGGCGCTCGTCGTGCACTTCCAGGTTGTCCATGTTGGCGCCGTTGGCATGCACCTCGGTGCCGATGGAGTGCCCGGTACGATGGATGAAGTACTGCCCATAACCACGGGAAGCGATGCAATCGCGCGCAGCCTTGTCCACTTCCCAGCCTTGCAACTTGCGGCCCGCTGAAACCGCGGACTTCACCGTGTTGATGCCGGCATCCCGCGCACCGCGCACGATTTCGAAGATCTCGCGCTGCCGCTCGGAAGCCGCCGTCCCGATCACACCCGTCCAGGTGATGTCGTAGTAGACCGAATGTGGGCGATTCTTTTTGCCCCAGATATCGAGCAGCACAAAATCACCGGGCTTGATGTCAGCGGAGCGATCTGCCGCCGGCTCGTAATGGGGGTCGCCGCTGTGGGCGCCCACGGAGACGTTGGGCGGGTCGTCGGTAATGAGGTTCTCGCGCCGGAAAGCTTCCATCAGCCACTGCTGCATCTCGTACTCGGTGGTGCCGCTCTGGCGCGCCCGCCTTCCCAGTTCCGGCCAGAAGGCCGCCACGATGGAATCAATGGCATCGCGGGCCTCGAAGTGGCTGCGAATCTGGTCCTCGGTCCAGGTAGCCTCGAAAAGCGCCACCAGATCACCCGAGCTGACCACGTTTTTGCCGAAGCTGCGCACCAGGTCCACGGTCCCCGCATCCACCATCGAGACCAGAAAGACCAGGTTGTCCGGCGAGTACTGCATGGCCACGTTTTTGTAGGGCGCCAGCATGACCTTGAGCTTCTCGAACAGCTCCTGCCAGGCAGAGTACTTTTCTTCCTTGCCGGGCAGACTGGTCAGGTGATGCGGTTCAATGCGGTGGGTGAGTTTGGCGGGCTCGCCCTGCGCCGGAATGACGTAGTACCAGCGCCGCGTCACCATAGTGCCATCGGGCAGGCCCAGCACCCGGTAGGCAATGGGGTCGCGGTGGTGATGGTCGTAGAAGAGCCACGCGTCAATACCTTGCTGGCGCAGCGCCTCCTGGATAGCAGGCAGGTTCATTGGGCGAATCTCTATTCTAAACAACCACGGCGGGTTTGCGCGAATCTAGCTGGAAAGGACGAAGAAGAGTTCGCCTCACCCCATATCAGGTGACCTGGAGCACTACACTTTTTGGCCTTCTTTGGATTCTGGGCGGAATCTTCATTCTGGCCCGGGAAATCCCCATCTTCCGTTACCTAGAGCGCCTGCCCCCGGGGGAACACGCCAAAGGGCCGAAGATCCGTTCCGGCCTGTTTCTCGGTATGGGGGCGGCCTTCATCGCGGCCGGCATCGTGCTTCTGGCGGCGTACTACATGCGTCATTGAACGGCTAGCTGGTAATTGGTAGCTTGGTAGTTCGTACCTGCAGCGCTTTAGGCCAGACGCGGTGGAGATCCTCGACCTCAGACACTTTTCTTCCGCTGACCTGCGGCCCCTGCTGGAGGGGGAGGCGCAGGTGTGGTCACACCTGCTTTCCTGGGACTATCGCGGCTCGGCCGATATGATTCTGCGCTACGTGGATGCCAAGATTTTGCCCGGCTATGCCGCCATTGAACGGGGCCGCATCTTCGGCTACTCGTTTTTCGTTTACGAGGGCAGCAAGGGCGTGATCGGCGACCTGTTTGTGGGCAGCAACGGAACGCGCACGGAAGGTGAGCACGCCATTGAAATTCGCCTGCTTACCCACGTGATTGAAACCCTGCAGCGTTCTCCCGGCATTCACCGGGTAGAGGCGCAGTTGCTGGTACACGAGACCGGTGCGGTGGCGCGCCCGTTTCTCGACCAGGGCTTCCGCCGCCACCCCCGGCTCTTCATGGTGCTGCCGCTGGGTTCGGCGGCGGCTACGTCCGCCAAACTGCCGCCCGACATCGAGATCCGTCCCTGGACGGAACATGATTACCAGGCCGCTGCCGCGGTTATCACCGCCGCTTACCGGGGACACATTGATTCCGAGATTAACGACCAATACCGCAGCCTGAGCGGCTCGGTGCGCTTCCTCAACAATATTGTGCGCTTCCCCGGATGCGGCATCTTCGACGCGGAAGCCTCCTTCGTGGCCCTGCACCGGCCGACGCGCTCGCTGGTGGGAGTCATTCTGTGTTCGCGCGTGAAGAACGACGTCGGTCACGTGACCCAGGTGTGCGTTGTTCCCGAACTGCGGGGGCACGGCATTGGCGAAAAACTGCTTGCCGCCAGCACCCAGGCGCTTCGGCAGCGCGGCTTTGAACTGCTGTCTTTGACTGTTACTCAGGCCAACGAGCGCGCGGTATTGCTTTACGAACGCCTGGGCTTCTCCACCACTCGCGTGTTCGATGCTTTTGTGTGGGAAGGCTAGAAGCCGACCGTACACCCCTTCCCCAGCCGCTGCCATGGCTTTTGCCCAATCCAAGGCGCACCATAAAGCGCCCCACCTTTGGAAGGCGCGACTCTGGCGCCTTCAAAGCTGGTACGCTAGGCGTGATGTCTGCCCTTGTGTAAGCGCATCCGGCCATGCTACTGTGCGCGGTTTTGCCGGGCTTGCATCTGAGCTGGCCGCGAGGAGTTCCTATGAGCGCCGAAACCTCCACCGTTTCCCCCGCCCTCGGTGGCAAGAAAAAGCACCAGCCATTCGTTCCGCCCAGCATGCAGATGCGCGAGTTCTCCCTGCGCGCCCTGATTCTGGGCATGATCATGACCGCCATCCTGGGCTCGGCCAACGCCTACCTGGGCTTGCGCGCAGGCATGACCATTGCCGCCACCTACCCTGCCGCCGTGATCGGCATGGCGGTGCTGCGCCTGCTGAAGGGCTCGGTGCTGGAAGAGAACATTGCCCGTACCATTGGCTCCATCGGCGAATCAGTGGCGGCCGGCGCGGTGTTTACCATCCCGGCTTTCGTGCTCGCCGGCCTGTGGCCTGGCTTGGCCGGCAAGTACTGGCAGTCGGTGGCGCTGATGATCATCGGCGGTACCCTCGGCATCCTGTTCGTTACCCTCCTCCGCCGGGTAATGGTGGAAGACCCCGAGCTGCCTTTCCCTGAATCCGTGGCCGCCTCCGAGATTCATAAGGCCGGTCAGCAGGGCGCCAAGGCAGCCAAGATCCTTTTTGCCAACATGGGCTTCGGCGCGCTCATGTACTTCCTCTCCCAGATCAACGTGTTCTGGTACACCCGGCAGCTGCTGGTGAGGATCCCGTCCATGGCCCGGGGCTTGAAGATCGGCGGCGGTTCCACCGCGCCCAGCGTGGCCACCGGCGGCATGACCACGTTCACTTCTCCGGCCATCAGCCCCGCCTATCTGGGGGTGGGTTACATTATCGGCCCGCGCCTGGCCGCCCTGAACTTCGCCGGCGGAGTGGTGGCCTGGGGGCTGCTGGTGCCGCTTCTAATCTATTTCCTGGGGCCCAACCTGCCCATGCCTGCGGGCAGCAATGCCATGGGGTATTGGGGTGGTATCGCCGGTGCGGTGTGGTTTTCCATCGTGCGGCCCATTGCGGTGGGCGGCATGCTGGTAGGCGCCGGCTACACCCTGTTCAAGATGCGCAAGCAACTGGGCGCTGGAATGGCGCGCGCCATCTCCGACTTGAAAAAATCGGCAGCCGCGCATGAAGTCACCGACCGCACCGAGCGCGACTTGAACGCCAAGATCGTGTTTGCCGGCGTGGGCGTGGTGCTGCTGGCCATGTTCGCCCTGTACTACTTCTTCATAGTGGGCGCAGGAAACCTGACCATGTCAAAGGTGGTAGGCGGGGCCGTGGTGGCTGCCCTGGTGATGGTGATCCTGGGCTTCTTTTTTGCCGCCGTTTCCGGAAACCTTGTCGGTTTGATCGGCTCTTCCAACAATCCTGTCTCCGGCCTGACCTTGTGCACGCTGGTGGTCGCGGCCCTGCTCATGGTGGCGCTGGGCGTTTCCGGCACGGGTGGCGTAGCTGCCGTGCTGGGAGTAGCGGCGGTGGTGTGCGTTTCCTCGGCCGTAGCCGGCGAAATGCTGCAGGATTTAAAAGTCGGCCACATCCTGGGCGGCACCCCGTCCAAGATGCAGATCGGCGACATGTTCGGCATCGTCGTTTCCGGCCTGGTGCTGTTCTTCCCCCTGATGATCCTGGATAAGGCATACCACTTCGGCACGGCTGCCCTGCCCGCGCCCCAAGCTGGACTCATGGCCATGCTCGCCCAAGGCATTGTGGGCGGCAACATGGCCTGGCCGCTGGTGGTGGTCGGCATCCTCATGGGCTTTGCCATGATCCTGATTGAGGTGCGCAGCCCCATGCTGTTCGCTGTGGGCATGTATCTGCCGCTGGAGACCACGTTCGCCATTTTTGTTGGCGGGGTCATTCGCTGGATTACCGATAAACTGCGCGACCGCCGCGGATTCAATGACGCACAAAAGGCGCGCGTGGACAATGCCGGCGTGCTCACCGCTTCCGGCCTGATTGCGGGCGAGGCGCTATGCGGGTTGGTGATTGCCGGGATTGTGGGCTCGGGGCACTCTTTGCCGCAGGTTTTCGAGAACCCGCACTGGATTTCCGGGCTGATTGGTCTGGCCATTCTGATCGCGGTCATGGTCAAGGTGCCGCTGGCCAACGCCGGGCGCCCGGAAGATCCGGCTCCGCCCACCGCCATCATGTGACCGCGCTATTAACCACAGAGGACACAGAGGGCACAGAGAAAAAGAATTTCAAAAGAAGAATTCAACACCTGCCATGTTGAGTGGGCGCGCGGCCGAACCGAAGCACTTCGCTGTTTGGGCGTCCAGAGCGACAGCATTAAGAGACTGAAACGTATCGCAATTCGAAAATCTGAAACCATCAATCTACAATTCCTCTGTGAGCTCTGTGTCCTCTGTGGTTAAGAACCTG
>DATGGJ010000037.1:0-1985 GCA_035308585.1 Terriglobales bacterium | reverse complement strand
AACTCCAGGGGCTGAATGCTGACGGCTGACCGCTGACGGCTGATCTTCACCACGTTCCATACCGCACCCGCCGTACCCGGGCAGGGAAGAGCTTGATGAGAACAATGCCCGCCACAAATCCGCCCACATGCGCCCAGAAGGCGATCCCACCGGTGGTCTGGCTGGAAACCGCCACCGCCGTAACCGCCCCGCTGAAGAACTGGATGACGAACCAATAGCCCAGCACAATCCACGCGGGCAGCCACCAGAAAGTAAAAAATACGATCAGCGGCACCAGGGTCAGCACCTTGGCTCGGGGATAGAGCACCAGATACGCGCCCATCACACCCGCAATGGCGCCACTAGCCCCAACCGTCGGCATGGCCGAACCCGCGTTCAACAGGGTGTGGGCGATGGCGGCCGCCAGTCCGCTCAGCAGGTAGAACACGATGTACAGGAAATGTCCCAGGTAATCCTCGATGTTGTCGCCAAAAATCCATAGCACCCACATGTTGCCGATCAGGTGCAGCCAGGAAGCGTGCAGGAACATGGAGGTCAGGATGGGCAGCAAGGCCGTGCCCGCAGAGACGTGGTGCGCGCCGCTGGCCAGGCCGGTTATGCGCGCCGGCACCATGCCGAATTCGAACATCAATTGGTTGCGCGCGCGCGGGCCAAAGCCCAGCATTTCGTACAGGAAAATTACCGTGTTCAACCCGATCAGAAAATAGGTGATGTAGGGCGTGCTGAAGCGCGGCGTGTCGTCTTTCAGTGGAATCATGGGTGATACGTATGCTACCCATTTGGGGCGCAAACGGCAGGGAAGTCCCGTCCCGGTTGACCGAATGGGCCTGCCGCCTTCACGATAGCAGACAGACCTCTATGGACGGAGTCCTGGTAATTGACAAGCCGGCGGGGCTTACCTCGCATGATGTGGTCAATCGCGTGCGCCGCATCCTGCAGGAGCGCGCGGTAGGCCACCTGGGTACCCTCGACCCCCTCGCTACCGGTGTATTGCCCCTGGTAGCCGGGCGCATGACCCGTCTGGCCCAGTTTTACACCGCTTCCGAAAAGTACTACGAAGGCGCGATCCGCTTCGGCTTTGCCACCGATACCTATGACGCCGAGGGCGAACCCGTGGCGGCGCCGCAAGAAGTTAAAGCAACACTTGAACAGTTGCAGGTGCTTTGCACCCAATTTCGGGGGCGCATCCGGCAGATGCCGCCTCCATTTTCCGCCAAGAAGATTCATGGGGTGCCCGCTTACAAGCTGGCCCGTAAGCACCGGGAGGTCGAGCTTCAGCCGGTAGAGGTGGAAATCAAAGAATTTGAGCTTCTGGATTGGGACGGCGAGCAGGCCCGCTTTCGCGCCCGCGTAGCCTCCGGCACCTACATGCGTTCGGTCGCCCACGAGATGGGGCAAATTCTGGGCTGTGGAGCCCACCTGGCGGCCCTGCGCCGCACCGCCCTAGGCGAGTTTGCCATGGCTGACGCCCACACCCTGGAGGACCTGGAGGCAGCCGCTCAGCAGGGGCGGGCCGAGGACCTGTTCGTTCATCCCCGCAGGCTGTTGCCGGAAATGCCCAGCGTTACCGCCAACGAGGAAAACGTGGCCCGCATCCGGGTCGGTCGCGCGGTGAACCTGCCGGAGCTGTCGCGGGCCCGACAAGTCAAGGTATTTCAAGGCCAGAGCGAGCTGATCGCGATTGCCACCCGGGTGGCGGGAACGTTATTCCATCCCAAGATCGTTCTTGCCGTCGAGCCACAAACCGCCGGGGACAGGACCCGCTAGGCACCCAGAGACCTACAGGAGCGGCCCGGATCATTCGGCATAGGCGCAATGTCCGATAACAGGTATTATGTCAACTTCGCGTCATGGCCGGCATTTAGCCTGTGTCCGCCCGCGTCTTGCTGTCATGCCATCTCCGGCCTAAGCTGGACCTGCACGCAAGGAAAAATCCTTATGAGCAGATTCCCGGCAACCGCGCTCCTGCTGGCTTTAGCCCTGGT